>NZ_JARVSP010000016.1:0-55985 GCF_030209115.1 Pseudomonas sp. FR229a
GGTCGCTGCGCTCCCACGCCCGGATCAATCCCTCCGCTCAGCCTTCCGACGTCGCTGGTGGATCAAGATCAAAAGCAGGCGAGCTGACACTCGGCCTAGAGGTGGACGCGGAGACTGTAGGAGCTGCCGAAGGCTGCGATCTTTTGATCTTTCTTGCTCTTGCTCTTGTAGGAGTGAGCCTGCTCGCGATAGCTATCTCAAAATGCCCAATACCCACTTTGAGAGCCTGCCCGCAAATGCGGTGTGTCATCCAATGCATCATTGCCTGACACGACCTCTTCGCGAGCAGGCTCACTCCTACAGGAGGTATTTGGCGTGGCGAGTATTTTGGCCGGACTGACAGATCCCTGTGGGAGCGAGCCTGCTCGCGAAGGCGTCAGTCCAGTCGCCGCGTCGCTCTCAGATCTCTTCCCAGCCACCCCCCCCCCAGCGCGTTGTACAGCGCAAGCACCGCATTCAGCGTGCCCTGGATTTGCACACGGTGGACACGATATCCGTGTAGGAGCTGCCGAAGGCTGCGATCTTTTGATCTTGCATTTAAGGATCAAGATCAAAAGATCGCAGCCTCGTTGCACTCGTCAGCTCCTACCAGTCACCCCCCAACGCTTTGTACAGCGCAATGCTCGCCTGCAGCCGCGACTGGCGCAGTTGCACGTTAAGGTCTTGCGCGGCATACAGCGTGCGCTGGGTTTGCAGGACGGTGAGCAGGTCTTCGGCGCCGGCCTGGTAGCGGCTCTGGGCGATGTCGAAGGCGGTTTGTGCCTGGGTCAATTCTTCGCTTTGCCATTGCCGCTGTTCGTCGAGGCCGCGGATGCTGCTGAGGGCTTTTTCGACGTCGGCGAAACCGTTGATGATCGCCCCGCGATAGGACTCCAGCAGTTCGTCCTGGCGGGCCTTGGCCTTGTCGCGTTCGGCGCTGAGGCGGCCGTTGTTGAAGATCGGCGCGGTCAGTCCTGTCGACAGGTTGTAGAACGTCGTGCGCAGCAGGTCGGCGGCCAGATCGGCGCCGCTGCCGAGGCTGGCGGTCAGGGTAATTTTCGGCAGCATTGCCGCGCGGGCAACAGTGACATCAGCCTGCGCCGCCGCCAGTCTGGCTTCAGCGCTGGCAATGTCCGGGCGGCGGCTGAGCAAGTCGCTCGGCACGCCACTGGCGATGTCCGGCCAGTGCAATTGGGCGAAGGATTGCTCGGGCAACCGCAACGCCTGCACCGGTTGGCCGAGCAGGGCGGCGAGGCTGATCAATGCTTCGCGGGCCTGTTGTTGCACCAGCGGCAGGCGGCGCTGTTGTTCGGCCACCAGACTTTTCTGCTGGGCCAGTTCCAGCGCGGTGGCGCTGCCGGCGTCGAAACGGGTCTGCACCAGATGCAGCACGTTCTGCGCATTTTTCAGATTGAGTTCGGCAATGCGCGCCTGCTCACGCAAGGCGAGGGTCTGGGTGTAGCTGTTGGCGACGCCGCTGAGCAAGGTCAGTTCGACGGTGGCGCGGTCGAACTCGCTGGCCTGCACAGCGAACACGGCACTGTCGCGCGCGGCACGATTGCCGCCCCAGAAATCGATCTCGTAACTGGCGCTGAGCTCGGCATCGTAATAGTCCAGCGAACGATTTTCCGGGCTGACATCCAGTTGGCTGTAGCCCTTGCCGTGGATCAGTTTCTGCCGGTTGGCATTCAATCCGGCCTTGAGTTCCGGCAGCAGCGGCGCGCCGGCGATGGTTGCGCTGGCCTGGGCCTGTCGGACCCGCGCCATCGCGGCGGCGAGGTCGTAGCTGCCCAGCCGCGCCTGTTCCACCAGCCGCTCCAGTTCAGGGCTGCCGAACTGCGTCCACCATTGCCGATTGCTTTGCAACGCGCCGTGGCTGTCGGCGGACTGCCACGCGCGTGGTGGCTGCACGCCGCTGTCGAGGCGCGGCGCCGGGCTGCTGCAGGCCGCCAGCAACAGGCTGGCGGCGAGAAACGTCAGTCGCACTTTCATAGGTCGATCATTCACTGGTGAGGGCCGTGACCGGGTCGAGCCGGGCAGCTTTGCGGGCCGGCATGAAGCCGAAAATGACACCGGTGACCAGCGCACAGGCAAACGCGCCGATCACCGCCAGCGCTTGAAAGGCAACCGACACACCGCTGAGCAACAACACGCCGCCGACCAGCAGCGCCAGGCCGATCCCGGCAATACCGCCGACCACCGACAGCATCACCGCTTCAGTGAGGAACTGGCGCAGGATGTCGCGCTGGCGTGCGCCAGTGGCCATGCGAATACCGATCTCCCGCGTACGTTCGCGCACGGTCATGAGCATGATGTTCATCACGCCGATGCCGCCGACCAGCAGGGAAATCGCCGCAATCGCACCCAGCATCAGCGACAGCGTGCCTTGCGTGCGCGCCTCGGCCTGGATCATGGCGGCATTGTTGGTCAGCTCGAAATCCTTCTTGCCATGGTGCCGCCGCAGCATCGCCTGTTCGATGGCCTGTTCGGCGTCCTTGACCTTGCGCGCATCCTTGGCGGCGATCACCACGTATTGCGGATTGCGACTGCCGAACAGGCGCATGCTCGCTGCCGAATAGGGCACGGCGATGCGGTTGTCACTATCCGAGTCGCCAGAGCTGGCGCCTTTTTCCGCGAGCACGCCGAGGATCTGGAACGGCACGTTTTCGATGAGGATGTATTGACCGATCGGGTTGGCGACATCCTTGAGCAGCTTGTCGCGGACCTTGGTGCCGATCACCGCGACAGCGGCGGCGCTGTCTTCATCGGCCTGGGTGAAATAGCTGCCCTGGATCACCGGCCAATTGAAAATCACCGGGAAATTGGTGTCATTGCCGCCGACGTAACTGCTGTGGTCGGCATTGCCAAACCGCACGCCGGCGGTCGAGCCGTTGACCGGCATGATCCGCTCCACCTGGGGCAGGGCGGACAGTTCGGCGACGTCGTCGAGGGTGATGATGCCCTCGGGCGTGCGCGGGTTCGGTGCCGAGCCGCTGAGGTAAATGATGTTGGAGCCGAACGCACCCATTTGCGCCATGACCTGGCGCTTGCTGCCCTCGCCAACGGCGAGCATCACTACCACTGAGGCCACACCAATAACGATGCCCAGCAGTGTCAGCGCCGTGCGAAAACGGTTGATCCACATCACTCGCCACGCGGCTTGCACGGCGTCGACCAGTTCACCTTTCCAGGCGCCGGTCTGGCTGCTGCCACTGCTCAGGCGCTGGCGCAGGTCGACCGCTTGCAGCGCGCCGGGATTGGCCGAAGAGGGCGTGGATGCATGCCCGGCGCTGTCACTGATGATCAGACCGTCGCGGATTTCGATGATGCGCTTGGCCCGTTGCGCCACTTCGCGGTCGTGGGTGATGAGGATGACGACGTGGCCCTGATCGGCGAGTTCGTCGAGCAGGGTCATGACCTCGGCGCCGCTGTGGCTGTCGAGAGCGCCGGTCGGCTCGTCGGCGAGGATGATGTGGCCGCCGTTCATCAGCGCACGGGCAATCGACACCCGCTGTTGCTGACCGCCGGAAAGCTGATGCGGACGGTTGCCGGTGCGGCTGCCGAGGCCAAGACGTTCCAGTAGCGCAAAGGCGCGGGCATGCCGCTCGGCGGCCGGGGTGCCGGCGTAGATGGCCGGCATCTCGACGTTTTCCTGCGCCGAGCCGGAGGGGATCAGGTGATAGCCCTGAAAGACAAATCCGAATGCTTCGCGACGCAGCCAGGCCAGTTCATCGCTGTCCAGCTGAGCGACATTTTCCCCGGCGAAGCGATATTCGCCGCTGGTAGGCCGGTCAAGGCAACCGAGGATGTTCATCAGCGTCGACTTGCCCGAACCGGAGGCGCCGACAATGGCGACGAACTCGCCGGCGTGGATCGACAGATCGATCCCGCGCAGCACTTCAACCAGCGGGCTGTCATCACCGCCGTAGGCTTTGCGGATCTGCCGCAGGTCGATCAGAGGCGTGTGCATTCAGCCCCCATGACCGCTGGCCGGCGCGCTGAGAATATGTTCGCCCTCGGCCAGACCTTCCAGCACCTGGGTGCGCAGGCGATCGCTGATACCGGTGCGCACTTCCCGCGCCTGAATATCACCGTTGGCGGCGACGATCTGCGCCCGCTGCCACTGCGGACGCGAACCCGGTTGCAGGGCGGCGCTCGGCACGGTCAGGGTGTCCTGCGCCTGTTGCGCGACGAAGAACACCTGGGCGGTCATGTCGGTCATCAGGCTGTGATCGGCATTATCGACGTCGAGCAGCACGGTATAGAGAACCACGCGTTCGCTGCCGCTTCGGCCACTGGTGGGACTGCCGCCCTGATTCTGTTCGAGCGGGCGCGGCGGCACCGGCAGGATCTGCCGCACGGTGCTGCTCCAGCGCCGGTTGCCGCCGCTGAGAGTAGTGAAATAGGCGGTCATGCCCGGTTTGACATGGCCGATGTCGGCCTCCGAAACCTCGGCCCAGACCGTCATCGGCGAGAGCCTGGCGATGCGCAGGATCAGCGGGGTCTGTTGCTGAGCGTTGAGGGTCTGGCCTTCGCGCGCACCAATGGCCACGACGGTTCCGCTCATCGGTGCGTAGATGCGCGTGTAGCCGAGCTCCGCCTCGTCGCTGCGCAGGCTGGCCTGAGCCTGACGGATTTGTGCCTGGAACATGTCGATGCGCGCCTGGGTCGCTCGGACCTCGGCGCGGGCGGTCTGCACATCTTCCTCGCGGGTGGCGCCACCGGCGGCCAGTTTCTGCTGGCGCTGGTATTTCTGCTGCGCCAGATCGTGCTGGGCACGTTGCTCCTGCAACTGCGCCTTGAGATTTTCGATGGAGAAGCGTCCGGCATCGAGCTTGGCTTTCTGCGTTGAGGGGTCGATTTCCACCAGCAGCTGGCCTTCCTTGACCGTGTCGCCGGCCTCGACGTGAATCTTCTGAATCTGCCCCGAGGCCTGCGCGCCGACATCCACGTAACGGCGCGGCTGCAGGGTGCCCAACGCCGTCACGCTGTTTTCGATATCGCCCCGGCTGACCTGCACGGTGGCAACGGCGTCGCGACCGGGCGGCAAAACCTGCCAGGCAGCAACGGCGATCACGGGAATCAGACAGAGGGCGGCGAACAGTGCTCGACGGGCGGGGCGGGGACGATTCATGCAGGGTTCCGGCCAGTGGTTGCGGCCCGTCGCAAGGCACGACAGACACAGGGGCTGTCCTGTAAACGAGGCATGGGCCATGGAATTTAGCCGCGGACACATCGCGTTGCCGCGCGCCGGACTACCACTATTTGTCCGGTATATGGAATCAGCTCTTTAAATCTATATGAGAATTACTATAAATTACGCACTTCAAGTTGCCACTATCTTGCTACTGCGTTATCCGCAGGCCGGATCAGTGCGCTCAAGGACAGAAACGGCATCGATGCGGTCGGGAGCCATGTTGGAAAACTACTATCGTGAGCTGGTGTGTTTCCTCAACGCCAGACTGGGCAACCGTCAGGTCGCCGAGGATGTGGTGCATGACGCCTATGTACGCGTGCTGGAGCGCTCCAGCGAAGTGCCGATCGAACAACCGCGGGCCTTCCTATATCGCACCGCGCTGAACCTGGTTATCGATGATCACCGCCGCAACGCGCTGCGCCAGGTTGAATCGCTGGACGTGCTGGATAACGAAGAGCGCTATTTCACTCCCTCGCCTCATGGCACCCTCGATCATGGTCAGCGTCTGGAAATGCTCCAGCGCGCGCTGGCCGAGTTGCCGCCGCTGTGCCGCGACAGTTTTCTGCTGCGCAAGATCGAAGGCCTGTCCCACCCGGAAATCGCCCAGACCCTCGGCATCTCCCGGGCGCTGGTGGAAAAACACATCGTCAACGCCATGAAGCATTGCCGCTTGCGCATCCAGCAATGGGATGGCCAGTGATCCGCGCCGGTTAAATTTCCTCTCATCGTCCTCGTTCCTACTCAACAGACGACCTGCTGACCTGATTCAGGCCGGTCAGGCCACCCAGGCTTTTTTCCCCGCGTTGAGGGGTTCATCCAGAGGACACTGGAAATGACACAGGCAAATGCATCGCCCATCGTTCACGACCTGATCGGCGTCGGTTTCGGCCCTTCGAACCTGGCACTGGCCATCGCCTTGCAGGAACGCGGTACGACCCAGGGCGAACTGGATGTGCTGTTCCTCGACAAGCAGGCCAATTACAGCTGGCACGGCAATACGTTGTCGACGCAGAGCGAATTGCAGATTTCCTTCCTCAAGGACCTGGTGACCCTGCGCAATCCCACCAGCCCGTATTCCTTCGTCAATTACCTCAAGCACCACGGACGTCTGGTCGATTTCATCAACCTCGGCACCTTCTATCCATGCCGCATGGAGTACAACGACTACCTGCGCTGGGTCGCCGGGCAGTTCACCGAGCAGAGCCGTTACGGTGAAGAAGTGCAGTTCATCGAACCGGTCCTGCATAACCAGCAGGTGGAAGCCTTGCGCGTGATTTCCCGCGGCAGCGACGGCCAGCAGTTCGTGCGCACCACGCGTTCGGTGGTGGTCAGCGCCGGCGGCACACCACGTATTCCGGAGGCATTCAAGGCGCTCAAGGGCGATCACCGGGTGTTCCACCATTCGCAATACCTGTCGCAAATGGCCCGCCAGCCCTGTGTGAACAATCAACCGATGAGTATCGCGATCATCGGTGGCGGGCAGAGCGCGGCGGAAGCCTTCATTGACCTCAATGATTCGTTCCCTTCGGTGCAGGTCGACATGATCCTGCGCGGCTCGGCCTTGAAGCCTGCGGACGACAGCCCGTTCGTCAACGAAGTGTTTTCGCCGGAGTTCACCGACCTGGTGTTCCAGCAGAACAGCGTCGAGCGCGAACGGCTGGTCAACGAGTACCACAACACCAACTATTCGGTGGTCGACATCGACCTGATCGAACGCATCTACGGCATCTTCTACCGGCAGAAGGTTTCCGGGATTGCCCGCCATGCCTTCCGCACCCTGACCACCGTCGAGAGCGCCACTGCCACGGCAAACGGCATCGAACTGGCGGTGCGCAACAACGCCACAGGCGAGGTCACGGTGCGCATTTATGACGCCGTGGTGCTCGCCACCGGTTACGAGCGGCAGATGCACCGCAAATTGCTCGCGCCGCTGGAGGAGTACCTCGGCGAATTCGAAGTCGATCGCAATTACAAACTGATCACCGACGAGCGCTGCAAGGCTGGCATTTATATGCAGGGCTTCTGCCAGGCCAGCCATGGCCTGAGCGATACGCTGCTGTCGGTGCTGCCGATTCGCGCCGACGAAATCGCCGGCTCGCTGTATGAGCATGGCAAACAGCGCGGGCATAGTCGCTCGGTGGCGGAGTTGCTGTTGGCGACTGCCAGCTGAGTTCTGCGTCGCCTGTCACACCGCTATCGCGAGCAGGCTCACTCCTACAAGGATCTGCGTACGCAGGACAAATGTAGGAGTGAGCCTGCTCGCGAAGGAGCCTTTGCCAGCACCGCAAAGCTGAATCCTGAACCCTTCCTGAACACCCGCCACATTCCCCGCCAACACCTCTTCCAGCCGTTTTGCTCCGGGCGTAAGCTGCGCGCGTTTTCATCAATTGCGGAGACCCACAGTGGGTACTTGTTCGAGTGACAGTTGTCGGCCGGTCTTGAACACCGGCAGATTCTCGGCAAGATAACGCGCAGTCTTTCCCTGCCGTTGTCTCGCCGTAACAGCGAGCAGCGGCATCCCGTGCATGGCCAGTCCTGGGTCATGTCTCGACGTCCCTCTCATCGACACTGAACCAAGCGTGCTGACGACCTCAGTCGTCATCGCCGCCTATCGACGCGCCTGTCATTGCCGACCGGCGCGCCACGCCTTGCCGTGCCGGTTTTTCCCGGTGCCGGGGCGTGGCGGTACCTGCTCGACGGTTTCCCGGCTGACCACAGGGGACACAGCCATGAAACTGAAGCTCAAGGAATTTTTCGCAGGCTTTCTGCGCAGCCGCCATATCGCCCGACACTTTCGTCGTCTGGCGCTGCTGGACTCGATCAACGACACCACGGTCAGCCGTGAAGTGCCGCCGACGCTCGCCAGTAAGCTGGTCGCTGCCGCCCATGAGGACAGCGCTGCGTTGCTGTCGTCACTGAGCACCCACGGCGAGGGGCTCATCGATGTCGAGGCCGATGCACTGCGCGCGCGACATGGCCTCAATGAGGTCGAACACGAGCAACCGCTGCCGTGGTGGACCCATCTGTGGCACTGCTACAAAAACCCGTTCAACCTGCTGCTGACCTTGCTCGCGGTGATCTCCTGGCTGACCGAAGACCTCAAGGCTGCCGTGGTGATTTTCTCCATGGTGGTGCTGTCGACGCTGCTGCGCTTCTGGCAGGAAAGCAAATCCAATCAGGCCGCCGATGCGCTCAAAGCCATGGTCAGCAACACCGCCACGGTGCTGCGCCGGGATGGCCCACGCCGGGAAGTGCCGATCAGGCAACTGGTGCCCGGCGATCTCATCGTACTGTCGGCCGGCGACATGATTCCCGCCGATTGCCGCGTGCTCAGCGCCAAGGACCTGTTCGTCAGTCAGGCTGCGATGACCGGCGAATCGATGCCGGTGGAGAAATTCATTCATCAGGCGGATCGCGACACGCGCAATCCGCTGGAGCTGGACAACCTTCTGTTCATGGGCACCAACGTCGTCTCCGGCAGTGCTGTTGCGCTGATTCTCACCACCGGCAACAGCACCTATTTCGGCGCGCTGGCACAACGGGTCGGCGCGACGGACCGGGCGGTGACCTCGTTCCAGCAGGGCGTCAACAAGGTCAGCTGGCTGCTGATCCGCTTCATGTTCGTCATGGCGCCGCTGGTGCTGTTCATCAACGGTTTCACCAAGGGCGACTGGACCGAAGCGCTGCTGTTCGCGCTGTCGATTGCCGTCGGCCTGACCCCGGAAATGCTGCCGATGATCGTCACCTCGACCCTGGCCAAAGGCGCCGTGTTTCTGTCGCGCAAAAAGGTCATCGTCAAACGCCTTGATGCGATCCAGAACTTCGGCGCCATGGACGTGCTGTGTACCGACAAGACCGGCACGCTGACTCAGGACAAGATCTTTCTCGCGCGCAACGTCGACGTCTGGGGCGAAGACAGCGACGAAGTGCTGGAACTGGCCTACCTCAACAGCTACTACCAGACCGGCCTGAAAAACCTGCTGGATGTGGCGGTGCTGGAACACGTGGAAATCCACCGTGAACTGAAAGTCGGCACGGCGTTTCGCAAGGTCGACGAGATCCCGTTCGATTTCAATCGCCGGCGTATGTCGGTCGTCGTGGAGGGCCGCGATCAGCCACATCAGCTGATCTGCAAAGGCGCGGTCGAGGAAGTGCTGGCGGTGTGCAGTCGCGTGCGTCATGGCGAAGTCGATGAAGCCTTGAGCGATGAATTGCTGACCCGGATTCGCCAGGTCACCGCCGCCTTCAACGCCGAAGGTTTGCGCGTGGTGGCCGTGGCCGCCCGCTCGATGTCCGAAGGTCGCGACACTTACAGCCTGGCTGATGAAAATGAACTGACCCTGATCGGTTACGTGGCGTTCCTCGATCCACCGAAGGACAGCACCGCACCGGCGCTCAAGGCCTTGGCCGAGCATGGCGTAGCGGTGAAGGTGCTGACCGGCGACAACGAACTGGTCACGGCGAAGATCTGCCGCGAGGTCGGCCTCGCCCAACAGGGGTTGCTGCTGGGCAACGACCTCGAGCGCATGAGCGATGCCGAACTGGCCGTGGCGGTCGAGAGCACCAACGTCTTCGCCAGACTGACGCCGTCGCACAAGGAGCGCATCGTCCGTGTGCTCAAGGGTAATGGCCATGTGGTCGGGTTCATGGGTGATGGCATCAACGACGCGCCGGCGCTGCGCACCGCCGATATCGGCATTTCCGTCGACAGCGCGGTGGACATCGCCAAGGAAGCGGCGGACATCATTCTGTTGGAAAAAAGCCTGATGGTGCTGGAGGAGGGCGTGCTTGAAGGGCGGCGCACCTTCGCCAACATGCTCAAGTACATCAAGATGACCGCCAGTTCCAACTTCGGCAATGTGTTCTCGGTGCTGGTCGCCAGTGCGTTCATCCCGTTCCTGCCGATGCTGCCGATGCACCTGCTGGTACAGAATCTGCTCTACGACATTTCGCAGATCGCCATTCCGTTCGACAACGTCGATGAGGAGATGCTGAAACAACCGCAACGCTGGCAACCGGGGGATGTCGGGCGCTTCATGCTGTTCTTCGGCCCGATCAGTTCGATTTTCGACATCACCACGTTCGCCTTGATGTGGTACGTGTTCGATGCCAACACCGCGGATCACCAGACGCTGTTCCAGTCCGGCTGGTTCGTGGTCGGGTTGCTGACCCAGACGCTGATCGTGCACATGATCCGCACGCCGAAGATTGCGTTCCTGCAAAGCCGTGCTGCCATGCCGTTGATGGTCATGACCGCGATCATCATGGCGGTGGGAGTTTTCCTGCCGATGGGGCCGCTGGCGCACTACTTCAAATTGCAGGCGCTGCCGCCGCTGTATTTCCTGTTTCTGCCGCTGATCCTGCTGGCGTACATGGCGCTGACCCAGGCGGTGAAGGGCTTCTACATCCGTCGGTTCGGCTGGCAATAATGCTGCCCCCTGTAGGAGTGAGCCTGCTCGCGATAGCGGTATTGCAGTGACATTGAAGTTGGCTGACACACCGCCATCGCGAGCAGGCTCACTCCTACAGGAGTATCGGTGCGTCCGTCAGTGCGGGGATGCCCGGATGAATGGCCGGATTTTTAGGAAAAGTCCTACAGAGCTAGCCTCGGCGCTTGCGTAGTCTTGCCCTCCCCAAACCTCACCGGGAGAATGACCATGAGCAACAAAGCGTTGCGCATCCTGATCGCCGACCCGCAGCATTTTCATCGAATGAAAATCGAGCGCCTGTTCAATGAGCTCGGCTACTACCGCGTGGCCCCGGTGCAGAATCTCGGCGAATTGTTGACCCTGGTCGACTACGGCTGCGAGCCGTTCGATGTACTGGTGATCAATGCAGAACTGGCGGCAGGCTCCCTGGACCTGCTGGGCTTTCTGCTCGATAACCCACAGGTTCGCCACGCTCTGATCTACAACGAACAGTCAGCACCGTTGCAGGCACTGGCAGGCTTCGCTCAGGAAAACGTGCAGATCAGCCCGGCGCCACTGCCCAATTCACAGCTCGTCGGGCAGGTGATGGCAAGGGTCGAAGCAGCCGGCGAACGCCGGCAAGCACCTGACTCACACTGGTTGTTGCGCCATGCCAATGCATAAAAATCCAGACTGCACAACTGTCAGACCTGACAGGTGATTCCCTTGTCCATCCATGTAACAGTGCCGGCGCAGCCACCGACTCCGAAACGGTCTGGTGCGGTGTCTTTTACGATTGTGCAGGAGTGCCAATGAAGTCAGCGCTGATCGTTGATGATCACCCCGTAGTGCGCGCGGCTATCCGAATCGTCCTGCAGGCTCAAGGTTTCACCCAGATTCATGAAGCGTCCAACGGCAATGAAGTCGTGCCGTTGATCCGCGAGCATGATCCGCAACTGGTGGTGCTCGATCTGGGGCTGGGCTCGATGGACGGGCTGGAAGTGCTCACGCGCATCCAGATCAAGGCGCCGACGGCGCGCTGCCGGGTCCTGGTGTTCAGCATGCATGAGCCCACGCATTATCAAGAGCGCTGTTTGCGTGCCGGGGCGATGGGCTACGTGACCAAGAGCAATCAGTTGACCCTGCTGCACGAAGCCATCAAGGCACTGATGTCCGGCCACACCTATTTCTCCGCGTTGCCTAATACCAGCGGTCTGTACAACGCTGTGCAACGCACTGAAAAGGAGATGATCGATCAACTGTCCGATCGAGAGTTATGTATTTTCGTGCAATTGGCGCTGGGCAAGCCGAACAAGGCCATTGCCCAGGAAATGCACTTGAGCCACAAGACCGTCAGCACCTATAAAACCCGCATGATGGCGAAACTCTGTCTGGGGTCACTGGTGCTCCTGCGCGAATTTGCCAAGCGCAATCACTTGATCTGAGTGTCCGACATGACGCAGGGACTGCGGATTCTATGGCTGTGGCTGGGGCTGGTAACGTCGGTCTGCGCCGGTGCACCGCCGCAGATACTGGAGGTGCTGGCCCGCCCCGAACCGGGCAACGTCCAGGTTCGCCTCGACGAGCGGGAACGCCAGTGGCTGCGTGAGCATCCGCTGTTGCGCATGGGCATTTCGGGGCGGGACTATCCGCCGTTCGAGATCACCCGCAATCGGCACGAGCTGGAGGGGCTCACCGCCGATTACGCCGATCTCGTGGCGCAACTGCTCGGCGTCGAACTCCAGGTGCAGCGCTTCTCCGATCGTCCTGCGGTCATGGCCGCACTCAAGCGCGGCGAGATCGATCTGCTGGGCACATCGAACAGTTTTGAAGTGGCTGACCCGGCTTTTATCCTTTCGCGCCCCTACGCTGAAGATCAGCCGATGCTGGTCACCCGCCACGACGAAAAACTGCCCGCCGATCTGGCGGCCAAACGCATCGCCCTGGTCGAAGATTACCTGCCACTGGCTGCTGTTCAGGCGTTCTACCCCGACGCACAGGTGCAACTTTATGCCTCGGCAATGGATGCACTCGGCGCGGTCGCTTTCGGTGCCGACGATGCCTATCTGGGCGACTTCATAAGTGCCAACTACCTGATCAACAACAATTACCGCAACGACCTGCAATTGGCCGGGCCGTCGGGGCTTGACGCCAACCCCTTCGCTTTTGCGTTGTTGCGCAGCGACGTGGTGCTCAAGCGCCTCGTCGACAAGGCATTGCAGGCCGTGCCCATGGAGCGCCGGCATCTGCTCGAACAGCGCTGGAGTGTCGGCCTCGCCGAAATGGCCGAACAGTCCGGGGTGCAGCTCAGCGCCGCCGAGCAGCAGTGGCTGGAACAGCATCCGACGGTGCGGGTGGGCGCTGCCGAGGACTTTGCGCCCCTGGCGTTTTTCGGTGCCGACGGGCGTTTCAGCGGATTGTCGGCGCAGTTGTTGAGCCTGATTGCGCAGCGCAGCGGGCTGAATTTCGAGATCGTGCGCGGCGCTTCACTGAACGATCAGTTCGAACAACTCCAGGCCGGTGAGCTCGATGTATTGCCAGTGGTGACGCCCAGCACCGAGCGTGAAGCGCAGCTGCAATTCACCCGCGCCTATCTGAACAATCCGTTCGTGCTGGTCAGCGCTGCGCATGGGCCGCATCCACTGCCGCTGGAGGCGCTGGCGGGCAAACGCCTGGCCATCTATCGCGGCCACCCATTGCGCGATTACCTGCTGCAACGCGTGCCCGGTCTGCGTCTGGTCGAGGTCAAGAGCCCCGCCGAAGGCATGGCGCTGATTGCCAGAGGACAGGTCGACGTGACGGTGAGCTCATTACTGGTGGCGCGTTTTCTGATCGCCCGGCAGTACCGCGACCGCCTGCGGATCACCGGAACCGTTGGCGACCAGCCGGCGCGCATCGCTTTGGCCACGGCGCCGCAATCGGCGTTGCTGCATTCGATTCTGAACAAGGCGTTGCTGAGCATCGCGCCGCAGCAGATGGATGAACTGGTCGAGCGCTGGAGCCACGATGTGGTGGTCGAGGACAGCTACTGGCTGCGCCACCGTCAGGAGATTCTGCTGGGTTTCGCCGGCGCAGCGGCCTTGCTCCTGCTGGCAATGCTCTGGATCGGCTGGCAGCGTCGGCAGATTCACCAGCGTCAACAGTGGTTGCTGCAGCTGCAACAGGCCAAGGATGTCGCAGACGAGGCCAATCGGGCCAAGAGCACCTTTCTGGCGACCATGAGCCATGAGATCCGCACACCAATGAACGCGTTGATCGGCATGCTCGAACTGGCCCTCAAGCGTGCGGAGGAGGGCGTGACTGACCGCTTGGCGATTCAAGTGGCCTCGAATGCCGGCCAGCAATTATTGGCGTTAATTGGCGATATTCTCGACATCGCCCGCATCGAGTCGGGGCATTTGTCCCTCGCCCCCGAGCGGGCCAATCTGCGCGAGACCGTTTCATCGGTGTGCCGGGTGTTCGAGGGGCTGGCGCGGCAGAAGCGTTTGTTGTGGCGCATCGAACTCGATCCGCGTGCCGACATGGACGTGCTGATCGATCCGACGCGCTTCAAGCAGGTGCTGTCGAATCTGCTGAGCAATGCGATCAAGTTCACCGAGGCTGGCGAGGTCAGCCTGCAACTGCAGATCGGTGCGATATTGGACGAGCAGGTGAATGTGCGAGTGCTTATCGAAGACAGCGGCATCGGTATCAGTGCCGCCGATCAAAAGCGCCTGTTCAATCCCTTCGTTCAAGCAGGCAATAGTCCACAAGCGGCGCGCAGCGGGTCCGGTCTGGGGCTGGTGATCAGTCGCAACCTTTGCGAAATGATGGGCGGCACGTTGCGTCTGGACAGCGATCCCGGGCAAGGCACACGCGTGGAAATCAACCTGCAGTTGCCACTGCTGACCGCGATGGCGACCACCGCGGCAACCCCCGACGCGGCGGCCGCCACCTGTGTATTGAACGTGCTGGTGGTGGACGATCACCCGGTCAACCGCTTGCTGATGTGCTGGCAACTGAGCGAACTCGGGCATCGCACGGTAGACGTCGGCGATGGTGAACAGGGGCTGGATCGCTGGCGAACCCAGGCCTTCGATGTGCTAATCACCGACTGCAACATGCCGCGACGCAATGGCTATGAACTGGCGCAGGCGATTCGCGACGAAGAAGCCGCCACCGGACGCAGGCGCTGCCTGATTCTCGGTTTTACCGCCAACGCGCAGATCGAAGAGCGCCTGCGGTGTCTGGATGCCGGCATGGACGGCTGCCTGTTCAAACCGATTCGCTTGCACGATCTGGCTGAAGCCTTGAGCGGCGCCCACTCTTGCGCGCCGCACAAAGATCACCCGCCCGCCGCCGAGCCTGTCGAGATCGATCTGAGTGCCCTGGAACAGATGGCCGGTGCCGACCACTCGTTGATCGAACGCTTGCGCAAGGAAGTCGGTAACAGCCTGCGCGATGATCTCCAGGCTCTGGATCAATTGCAGGCGAGCGACCGCGAAGACTTGCGCGAGTTGGCCCATCGCATCAGGGGCGGGGCGCAGATGGTCGGGGCTGCGCGGGTTGTTGCGGCGTGTGTCGAGCTGGAAACGGCTTGCCGAGACAGGGATAACGGGGTCATCGACCGCACCATCGACAGGTTGCGCGAAGCCATGCACAGCCTCGCGCGCTGCCTCTGAGCCCCATGCCGTCTCGTGTGGGAGCAAGCCTGCTCGCGAAAGGCGCCACCGAGTCACTGTTCTGTATATGGAACACTCAGGCCGATTTTCACCCTCTAGTCGAATATTCGATATGCCTTTAGGCTGAATCCAATGCAATGACACATTGGAGACCCCATGAAAAACATCATCGGCATCTACACCAGCCCGCGCGGCCATTGGGTCGGCGATGGTTTCCCGGTGCGCACGCTGTTTTCCTACGACAACCTGGGCAAGCACATCAGCCCGTTTCTGTTGCTCGATCACGCCGGACCCGCCGAATTCACCCCGACCACAGAACAGCGGGGCGTCGGCCAGCACCCGCACCGTGGTTTCGAAACCGTGACCATCGTTTATGACGGTGAAGTGCAGCACCGCGACTCCACTGGCAGTGGCGGCACCATCGGCCCGGGTGACGTACAGTGGATGACCGCAGCGTCCGGCATTCTCCATGAAGAGTTTCATTCGGAGAACTTCGCCAGAACCGGCGGCAAGCTGGAAATGGTCCAGCTGTGGGTCAACCTGCCGGCCAAGGACAAAATGGCCGCGCCGGGTTACCAGACCATTCTCGATCGGGATATTCCGAACATCGCGCTCGGGGACGACGCCGGCAGCGTGCGTCTGATCGCCGGTGAATTCGCCGGGCACACCGGCCCGTCGCGGACGTTCACGCCCATCGACGTCTGGGATCTGCGCCTCAATGCCGGCAAGTTGCTGACGCTTGATTTGCACGAAGGACGCAACACCGCGCTGGTGGTGTTGAAGGGCTCGGTGCAGGTCAACGGCGCGGAATCGGTGGCAGTGGGGCAGTTGGCGCTGTTCGAACGCGATGGTGATCGACTCACCCTGCAAGCCAGCGAAGACGCTGTGGTATTGCTGCTCAGCGGCGA
The DNA here is from genome assembly GCF_030209115.1 of Pseudomonas sp. FR229a. Lineage (NCBI taxonomy): Bacteria > Pseudomonadati > Pseudomonadota > Gammaproteobacteria > Pseudomonadales > Pseudomonadaceae > Pseudomonas > Pseudomonas sp. FR229a. The sequence continues at coordinate 16,154 of NZ_JARVSP010000016.1, forward strand.
GCCGATCGACGAACCGATCGTCGGCCATGGCCCGTTCGTGATGAACACCGAGCAGGAAATCCACCAGGCCTTTGCCGACTTCCAGTCCGGGCGCTTTGGCCAGATGCACGGCTGACGCTGAGCTTTACTGGCAACTGAAACGCCCCTGTGGGAGCGAGCCTGCTCGCGAATGCTCTGATCCAGTCTAAGAGGTAGTGACTGACAGGACGCCTTCGCGAGCAGGCTCGCTCCCACAGGTTTTTCAGCGTTTTCGAGACGCTGGTCATTCGCCGAAATCAATTGCTCCTACACTGAGCCAATCTGTGCGATCTTCTCGCGATTGGCCTTTGTCGGAGTTGTTTGATGCTGTCTCTGCTGACCGAACATCCGTTGTTTTGCGCATTGATCCTGATCCTGCTCGATCTGGGCCTGTGGCGGCTGATCAGCTCTCGCGGCAGCGAATGGAAACTGCTGGTGCGGGTGCTGATTTTCGCCCTGTTCAGCATTGTTCTGTTCAACGAAGGCCTCAACCCGATGGAGCCGGCTCCGTGGGCCGACAACGTGCCGTTGCATCTGGCGGCGACCGGGTTGCAGATCGGTTGGTGGCTGTTCGGCGCGCGCACCCTGACGGTGTTGATCGGTGCGGTGATGATGCAACGGGTCGGCCACACCGGCCGATTGTTGCAGGACTTGCTCGGCGCGGTGATTTTCCTCATCGCGATCATTGCGGCGCTGGCATACGTGCTCGATCTGCCGGTCAAAGGCGTGCTGGCGACGTCCGGGGCGTTGGCGATCATCGTCGGTCTGGCCTTGCAGAGCACGTTGAGCGACGTGTTCTCCGGGATCGTCCTCAACACCACCAAGCCCTATCAACTCGACGACTGGATCTCGATCGACGGCACCGAGGGCCGCGTCACCGACATCGACTGGCGCGCCACGCGTTTACAGACCAGCCAGGGCAGCATGGCAGTGATTCCCAACTCGCTGGCGGCCAAAGCCAAGATCATCAACTTCAGTCGCCCAAGCAACATGTTCGGTGTTTCGGTCAGCGTGCCTGTCAGCCCCCATGCCCGGCCCAGCTCGGTGATCGAGGCGCTGGAGCGAGCGATGCAGGGCTGCCGGCAGTTGCTCGACACACCCGCGCCCAGCGTGGCGCTGAAAAGCTCTGCCAGCGGCGGCGCGGAATACGAGATCAGCGGGTTCGTCGCCTCGATGGGCGAGAAGCGCGTGGTGCGCAATCAGCTGTTCGACCTCGCTTACCGACATTTGCAGGCGTCCGGGGTCAATCTGCTGTCGAGCACCGAAACCAGCGCCGCGCCGTATTTGTCGCGGCCACGGGCGCTGCTGGAAAGCTCGCCGATCTTCTCGACCCTGCGCGAAGAAGAGAAAGACACCTTCAGCCAGAACATGACCCTGCAAACCTTCCGCGCCGGCGAGACGATTCTGGCGGGCGGGGAGGTCAGCGATCATTTGTTCATCATTGAATCCGGCGTGGTTTCCGTGACGCTCAAGCGCCACGGCGCGCCACTGGAGTCCGGACGCATGGGGCCGGGCGAGGTGATCGGCGAGGCCGGGATCCTCTCGGACACCGCGCTGCCGGCGGATTTTTCCGCGAAGACTTTCTGCGCCCTGTATCGCATCGAGAAGTCCTACCTGAAACCCTGCCTGGACGCGCGCCACGACATCCACGATGCGATGCAGGCATTGCTCGATTTCCGCCTGCACAAGGCGCAATCGCTGACCGAGGAAGCGCCCGTAGTCGCGCCAAAAAGAGGCTTTCTGCAGTGGTTGCGTAATCGCGTCTGAGCTATCTCTGCGTCATTCGATGCAACCTGGGCGGCGCTCGCGGGGTCACAATTTTCAATCCCACCGGGCAGGAGTTGCGGACGATGAAAAACCTGCGAATCGCCACCTTCAACGTCAACGGCATGCGTGCGCGGCTGCCGAATCTGCTGGAATGGCTCGAGCGCGAGCAGCCGGACATCGCCTGTCTGCAAGAACTGAAATCGGTGGACAGCGCGTTTCCCGCCGCAGAACTGGAAGCGGCCGGTTACGGTGCGATCTGGCAGGGCCAGGCATCATGGAATGGCGTGGCGATTCTGGCGCGGGATGCGCAACCTCTGGAAAGTCGGCGTGGTTTGCCGGGTGATCCCGATGACACTCACAGCCGCTATATCGAAGCGGCGGTGCATGGTGTGTTGGTCGGTTGCCTGTATCTGCCCAATGGCAACCCGCAGCCGGGGCCGAAATTCGATTACAAACTGGCTTGGTTCGAACGCCTGATCAGATACGCCAAAGACTTGCAGAGCAGCGATCATCCGGTGGTGCTGGCCGGTGACTTCAATGTCGTGCCCACCGACATGGACATCTACAACACCCGCTCGTGGCTCAAGGATGCCTTGTTGCAACCGGAAAGCCGCGAGTGCTACCAGCGGCTGCTGGATCAGGGATGGACCGATTCCCTGCGCCACGTGTATCCCGAAGAACGCATCTACACCTTCTGGGATTACTTCCGCAATCATTGGCAAACCAACTCCGGCCTGCGCATCGATCACTTGCTGCTCAACCCGGCATTGGCTCCGTATCTGCATGACGCCGGCGTCGACGCCTGGGTGCGCAACGAGTCGCACGCCAGTGACCATGCACCGACATGGATTCGTATTGGCTCGCGGAAAAAACGCTGAGCGGGCGATTGGCGAAATCAATTGTCGCAAGCCGTGCTCGATCCCGTATACAGGGCAACATTCACGCAGTGTTCTGCGGCCCCATGCATAAGGACTGAGCAATGAGTGCGCCACGGCTGACCAATACCAATCTGTACTTGCAACGCCTGGGATTCGACACAGCGCCGCCGCCGACGCTGGACACGTTGCGTCAATTGCAGCTGCGCCATACCGCTGAGTTTGTTTTCGAAAATCTGGCAACCATCAGCGGACTGCCGGTGTTGATCGACCTGGTCTCTATCGAAGACAAAGTGCTACGGCAGGGGCGGGGCGGCTACTGTTATGAGCTCAACCATTTGTTCTATGCGCTGCTGCTTGAACTGGGTTTTGAGGCGCGCGGCATCAGCGGTCGCGTGGTGATGAATCAACCGGAAGGCAGTTGGACGGCGCGCACGCATCGCTTGAGCCTGGTCACTATCGACGACACTCGCTATATCGCCGACGTCGGCTTCGGCGGCATGGTACCAACGGCACCGCTGCTGCTCGACAGCGAAGATGAGCAATCCACTGCGCACGAACCCTACCGCATCGACAAGCAGACCGATGGCTACTTGCTGCGCGCCAAGGTGGCAGGAGAGTGGCGACCGATGTACCTGTTTGATCTGCAACGCCAGGAAGACATCGATTACACCGTCGGCAACTGGTACGTCTCGACCCATCCAGAATCACCTTTCGCCCAGCGCCTGATGGTCGCGCGTACCGGCGATGGCTGGCGCAAGACCCTGAACAACGGCAGTTTTGCCATTCACCCGATGGGGGCAGAAAGCCAGCGGCGCGAAGTGGCGGACGTCGACGAGTTGATGGGGTTGCTGCGGCATGAGTTTGATCTTCAGTTGCCTGAATCACCCGGCGTGCGACAAGCGCTGGCTCGGGTAATCGCGCCAGTACCGGTCTAGGGCTTCACGTCAGGCTCCAGCACGCGACGGATTTCGCCGATGGCTGCCGAGAGCTTTCGCTCGAGACTCTTGAGATCGGTAGCGGTGATGCCTTTCTTGAATTGCCCCGTTAAACCTGAATCGTCAGCGCGCTCCGGCTGGCGTGCGCCATCAAGCAGAGCATGGCGAAGGGTATTGTTGATCACAGTCTGGTAGCCAAAGCCTTCGGTTTCTGCGGCGGTGCGCGCCGCTTCGATCACCGCGTCATCAAGCATGATGGTGATGCGCGTCTTGCCCTTGCTCGGCGCTACTGCGCCGCGTTTGCCTGCAGAAAAGTCATATTCGTCTTTCATCGGTCAAGCCTCCTTAACTCCCGTCGTTAATAAATCCCACTGATTTCACTATGCATACATTATATGCATAAAAAAGAACGCGACTCTACCGTCGGTCGCCGTGAACACTTCAGCCTGGTGGGCACTGGCGCGAACGCAGCACGCATGTGTTGCCGGGTTTGTGGGCGCGAAAGCCGCGGGCCAAAAGCTTGGGTGGCTACCTAGCCATTATGTGACCGATAAGTTGTATACAACTCTATGGACATTTGTCCTGATGATTGAATACAGTGTGCGCATAACAAAAACCAGGGAACCCCCCACCATGAAAACGCCCCATGTTTCACACCAACGGCCCGAGGACGAAAACCTCGGGGTCGGCGCGAATATGGCTTACGGCCTGCAACATGTTCTGACCATGTACGGCGGTATCGTTGCGGTGCCACTGATCATTGGCCAGGCGGCCGGTCTGTCGCCGGCGGACATTGGTCTGTTGATTGCTGCTTCATTGTTTGCGGGGGGGCTGGCGACATTGCTGCAAACCCTGGGTCTACCGTTTTTTGGCTGTCAGCTGCCGCTGGTTCAGGGCGTGTCGTTCTCCGGCGTGGCGACCATGGTCGCGATTGTCAGCAGCGGCGGGGAGGGCGGTTTCCAATCGGTGCTGGGCGCGGTGATTGCCGCCTCGTTGATCGGCTTGCTGATCACGCCCGTGTTCTCGCGTGTCACCAAGTTCTTCCCGCCGCTGGTCACCGGCATCGTGATCACCACCATCGGCCTGACGCTGATGCCCGTTGCCGCACGCTGGGCAATGGGTGGCAACAGCCACGCGCCGGACTTCGGCAGCATGCAGAACATCGGCCTGGCGGCGGTGACGCTGGTGCTGGTGTTGCTGCTTAGCAAGGTCGGCAGCTCGACCATTTCGCGGTTGTCGATCCTCCTGGCCATGGTCATCGGCACGGTGCTGGCGGTGTTCCTCGGCATGGCGGATTTCTCCAGTGTCACCACCGGCCCGATGTTCGGCTTCCCGACGCCGTTCCACTTCGGCATGCCAACCTTCCATTTCGCCGCGATTCTGTCGATGTGCATTGTGGTCATGGTGACCCTGGTGGAGACCTCGGCGGACATCCTCGCCGTGGGTGAAATCATCGGCACCAAGGTGGACTCGAAACGCTTGGGCAACGGCCTGCGTGCCGACATGCTGTCGAGCATGTTTGCGCCGATCTTCGGTTCGTTCACGCAAAGTGCTTTCGCGCAGAACGTCGGGCTGGTGGCGGTGACCGGGATCAAGAGCCGTTTCGTGGTCGCCACCGGCGGCGTGTTCCTGGTGGTCCTCGGCCTGCTGCCGTTCATGGGCCGGGTGATTGCCGCTGTGCCGACGTCGGTACTCGGCGGCGCGGGAATCGTGCTGTTCGGCACCGTGGCCGCGAGCGGCATCCGCACGTTGTCGAAGGTGGATTACCGCAACAACGTAAACCTGATCATCGTTGCCACCTCGATCGGTTTCGGCATGATCCCGATCGCCGCGCCGAACTTCTACGATCATTTCCCGAGCTGGTTCGCGACGATTTTCCATTCGGGCATCAGCTCGTCGGCAATCATGGCGATCCTGCTCAACCTGGCGTTCAACCACTTTACGGCTGGCAACTCGGATCAGCAGTCGGTGTTTGCCGCAGCGGAAGAGCGCACCCTGCGTTATCGCGATCTGGCCGCGCTGCGTGAAGGCGACTACTTCAGCGACGGCAAGCTGCATGATTGCGATGGCAAGGAGGTACCGGTGATCGAGCCGGATGACCACGACCATGGGCATGGCGCGCCGAAGGTGCAGGTGAAAAGCAGCGAACATGTCTGACTGCTGCTGAAGACAGAAGGGCCGATCTGGTTGTACAGATCGGCCTTTTCGTTTGCAGATTAAAAGATCGCAGCCTTCGGCAGCTCCTACATCGCGATCAGCGTTTCCTTGTAGGAGCCGCCGAAGGCTGCGATCTTTTGATCTTTTCAGGCGCCCACAAAAAAGCCCCTGAACCTTGCGATTCAGGGGCTTTGCTATTTGGCTCCACAACCTGGACTCGAACCAGGGACCCAGTGATTAACAGTCACTTGCTCTACCAACTGAGCTATTGCGGAATTGGTGCGTATGTTACTGATTCAAAAAGAGAAGTCAAGCGTCGCCTGGCGTTTTTTGCGTTTCGCCTGGACAGACGGTGTTTTGTCAGCGATTGGCGGTTACCAGAATGGCCTCAGAGGTCTACCATGGCAGCCCGGAAGTGGTCACACGCGCTGCCGGCCATTCGCCGCAAAGGTACGCGCCAATGATTCAAATCACTCGCAACACCGAGGTGCTCGCATGAGTACCGCACAGATCAGCCTGCCCAAAGGCATCGGCCCGCACGCCGAGAAACTTTTCGATGCCATCACCGGCGCCAGCACCGCCGAAGAATTGAATCGCGCCGGCGGCAAGGCCGAGGGTTTCGTGCTCGGCCTCGAAAGCAGCAAGGCCATCAAGAGCCAGATCGCCGAATCCCTGTATGTGATTTACGACGACGCCGCCGCTCAGCGCTCGGCCGAACTGGCTTAACTGCCGAAGGTGATCGTGCCGAGCATCAGCTTGGCATAGGCCGCCGTCGCCGCCAGTTGCACCAGCCACAGGGCCAGGCCGCCGAGGAATACCCCGGTGGCCACTTGCAGCACCAGGCTCTTTTCACGCTTGGCCGGGGCGCGCGGGATGAAATCATCCAGATCGTCACGGTCGGCGCGCAGGTTGTCGTTTTTCATTTGGGTTCTCTCAAAATTCTCGGGTGTACGCAAAACCGGTAGGAGCTGCGGAACGCTGCGATCTTTTGATATTGATCTTGATCTTAAAAAACAAGATCAAAAGATCGCAGCCTCGTTTCACTCGTCAGCTCCTACGAGCTCCTACGGTTCTGATTTGTGTGCAGTCTAGAGGGTGTGGACATCATTCCGGGACAAATAAAAACGGGAAGCCGTTCAAGGCTTCCCGTTTTTTGATCACGCGGCGAAATCAGATGACCTGCACGATCGCGTCCGTCACAGCCTTGATGTTGCTCTGGTTCAGTGCGGCCACGCAGATGCGGCCAGTGTCCAGGGCGTAGATGCCGAACTCGTTACGCAGGCGATGCACCTGTTCGGTGGTCAGGCCGGAGTAGGAGAACATGCCGCGCTGACGACCGACGAAGCTGAAATCGCGGCCCGGAGCTTTCTCTGCCAGCAGGGCAACCATCTGCTCGCGCATGCCGCGAATGCGCAGACGCATCTCGGCCAGCTCGGCTTCCCACTGCGCACGCAGTTCCGGGCTGTTGAGTACGGCGGCAACGATGCTGGCGCCGTGGGTCGGCGGGTTGGAGTAGTTGGTGCGGATCACGCGTTTGACCTGCGACAGCACGCGCGCGCTTTCTTCTTTCGATTCGCTGATGATCGACAGCGCGCCTACGCGCTCGCCGTACAGCGAGAACGACTTGGAGAACGAGCTCGAGACGAAGAAGGTCAGGCCGGATTCGGCGAACAGGCGCACGGCAGCGGCGTCTTCATCGATACCGTCGCCAAAGCCCTGGTAGGCCATGTCGAGAAACGGTACGTGTCCCTTGGCCTTGACAACGTCCAGCACGTTTTTCCAGTCCGTTGGGGTCAGGTCGACGCCGGTCGGGTTGTGGCAGCAAGCGTGCAGGACAACGATCGAGCCGTTCGGCAGGGCGTTGAGGTCGTCGAGCATGCCGGCACGATTTACGTCGTGGGTGGCAGCGTCGTAATAACGGTAGTTCTGCACCGGGAAACCAGCGGTTTCGAACAGCGCGCGGTGGTTTTCCCAGCTTGGATCGCTGATCGCCACGACAGCGTTTGGCAGCAGTTGCTTGAGGAAGTCGGCACCGATTTTCAGTGCGCCAGTCCCGCCGACCGCCTGGGTCGTGATGACGCGACCGGCGCTGATCAGCGGCGAGTCGTTGCCGAACAGCAGTTTTTGCACGGCCTGGTCGTAGGCAGCGATGCCATCGATCGGCAGGTAACCGCGCGAAGCGTGTTGAGCGACGCGAATCGTCTCGGCTTCGATCACCGCGCGCAGCAGTGGAATTCGCCCCTCTTCGTTGCAGTACACGCCCACGCCCAGGTTGACCTTGGTGGTCCGGGTATCGGCGTTGAATGCTTCGTTGAGGCCCAGGATTGGATCGCGGGGTGCCATTTCGACAGCGGAGAACAGGCTCATTATTACGGCGGCTCTGAATGGAGAGTGGAGGGACGTGTCGCGCTCCAGCCGAATGCACTAGAGCGGTGCACAAACGGGGAGCTAGTATAGAGGCCATCACCGCGCGATGGCGACAGGCGAATCGGCTTTTGCGGTAAGTTTTTCCGATTATTTCTTGACCGTTAGTCGATTGGCTTTGTCAGAGTCTTTACCGGATGTAGGACGTTTGCCTTGAAAGGTCAGGCAATCGCCACCACATTAAGCACAATCCAGGTTTTTTCTTGCGCGACATCGGTCGTTTGCGGTCGTCCTCGTGGTGCTCCGTCTGACGCGGAACGCCACGATTCCAGAGGTGTGTATGTCGGAATTCCAGCTAGTCACCCGCTTCGAGCCTGCCGGCGATCAGCCGGAAGCCATTCGCCAGTTGGTTGAGGGCATTGATGCCGGGCTGGCGCACCAGACACTGCTCGGTGTGACCGGCTCGGGCAAGACCTTCAGCATCGCCAACGTCATCTCCCAGGTACAGCGTCCGACGCTGGTTCTGGCGCCGAACAAGACCCTGGCCGCGCAGTTGTACGGTGAGTTCAAGGCGTTCTTCCCGAACAACGCCGTTGAATACTTCGTTTCCTATTACGACTACTACCAGCCCGAAGCCTATGTGCCGTCGTCCGACACCTTCATCGAGAAGGACGCGTCGATCAACGACCACATCGAGCAGATGCGACTGTCCGCGACCAAAGCATTGCTGGAGCGCAAGGACGCGATCATCGTCACCACGGTGTCGTGCATCTATGGTCTGGGCAGCCCGGAAACCTATCTGAAAATGGTCTTGCACGTTGATCGTGGCGACAAGCTCGATCAGCGTGCGCTGCTGCGGCGCCTGGCGGATCTGCAATACACCCGCAACGACATGGATTTCGCCCGGGCGACGTTCCGCGTGCGTGGCGACGTCATCGATATCTTCCCGGCGGAATCCGATCTGGAAGCGATCCGCATCGAGCTGTTCGATGACGAGGTCGAGAGCATTTCCGCGTTCGATCCGCTGACCGGCGAAGTCATTCGCAAGATGCCGCGCTTCACCTTTTATCCGAAGAGTCACTACGTGACACCTCGTGAAACCCTGCTCGACGCCATCGAAGGCATCAAGGTCGAACTGCAGGAGCGTCTCGAATACCTGCGCAGCAACAACAAATTGGTAGAGGCCCAGCGCCTGGAGCAGCGTACCCGTTTCGACCTCGAGATGATTCTCGAACTGGGTTACTGCAACGGCATCGAGAACTACTCGCGCTACCTGTCCGGGCGGCCATCCGGCGCGGCGCCACCCACGCTTTACGATTACTTGCCCGCCGACGCGCTGTTGGTAATCGACGAATCTCACGTGAGCGTGCCCCAGGTTGGCGCGATGTATAAGGGCGACCGTTCGCGCAAGGAAACCCTGGTCGAGTACGGTTTCCGCCTGCCGTCGGCGCTGGACAACCGGCCAATGCGTTTCGACGAATGGGAAGGGGTCAGCCCGCAGACCATTTTCGTATCCGCAACCCCCGGCAACTACGAAGCCGAGCACGCCGGGCGCGTGGTCGAGCAGGTGGTACGGCCGACCGGTCTGGTCGACCCGCAGGTTGAAGTTCGGCCGGCGCTGACCCAGGTCGACGACTTGCTCTCGGAAATCACCAAGCGTGTGGCGATCGAAGAGCGCGTGCTGGTCACCACGCTGACCAAGCGCATGGCCGAAGACTTGACTGATTACCTCGCCGACCACGGCGTGCGCGTGCGTTACCTGCACTCGGACATCGACACTGTCGAACGCGTCGAGATCATCCGCGATTTGCGCCTTGGCGTGTTCGATGTGCTGGTCGGGATCAACCTGCTACGTGAAGGCCTCGACATGCCGGAAGTGTCGCTGGTAGCGATTCTCGATGCCGACAAGGAAGGCTTCCTGCGTTCCGAGCGCTCGCTGATCCAGACCATCGGCCGCGCGGCGCGTAACCTCAATGGCCGGGCGATTCTCTACGCTGATCGCATGACCGGGTCGATGGAGCGGGCGATTGGCGAGACCGAGCGCCGTCGTGAGAAGCAGATCGCCTTCAACCTGGAAAACGGCATTACTCCGAAAGGCGTGTTCAAGGACGTCGCCGACATCATGGAAGGCGCCACGGTACCGGGCTCGCGCAGCAAGAAGCGCAAAGGCATGGCTAAGGCCGCCGAAGAGAACGCCAAGTACGAAGCCGAACTGCGCTCGCCCAGCGAAATCACCAAACGCATCCGCGCACTGGAAGAGAAGATGTATCAGTTGGCGCGGGATCTGGAGTTCGAAGCGGCAGCGCAGATGCGCGACGAGATTGCCAAACTGCGCGAACGATTGCTCACCGTTTGATTTTCATCGCCTGACCGGCCTCTTCGCGAGCACGCTCGCTCCCACAGAGCAATTGCCTGTCCCTGTGGGAGCGAGCCTGCTCGCGAATGGCCTTCACACAATCGCAAGGCCTTGGGGCATCTGGCTTAAATACCCTGCCCGCTGGAGCGGGGCCGGTGTCGCCTGTTACCATTCGCCGCTTGATTGTTCTGCTCTTCATTTTTTCGAGACATGCCATGACCACCGTCCGCACTCGCATCGCGCCATCGCCTACCGGGGACCCCCACGTAGGTACCGCTTACATCGCATTGTTCAACTACTGCTTTGCCAAGCAGCACGGCGGTGAATTCATCCTGCGCATCGAAGACACCGATCAGTTGCGCTCGACCCGCGAGTCCGAACAGCAGATCTTCGACGCCCTGCGCTGGCTCGGCATCGACTGGAGCGAAGGCCCGGATGTCGGCGGCCCGCACGGCCCATACCGGCAGAGCGAGCGCGGCGATATCTATCAGAAGTACTGCCAGCAACTGGTCGATATGGGCCATGCGTTCCCGTGCTTCTGCACCGCTGAAGAACTCGATCAGATGCGCGCCGAGCAAATGGCTCGCGGCGAAACCCCGCGCTACGACGGCCGCGCACTGCTGCTGTCGAAAGAAGAAGTCGCCGCGCGCCTGGCCGCTGGCGAACCTCACGTGATCCGCATGAAAGTGCCGAGCGAAGGCGTCTGCGTGGTGCCGGACATGCTCCGTGGCGACGTCGAGATCCCGTGGGATCGCATGGACATGCAAGTGCTGATGAAGACCGATGGCCTGCCGACGTACTTCCTCGCCAACGTCGTCGATGACCATCTGATGGGCATCACCCACGTCCTGCGTGGCGAAGAATGGCTGCCATCGGCGCCAAAACTGATCCTGCTTTATGAATACTTCGGCTGGGAACAACCAGAGCTGTGCTACATGCCGCTGCTGCGTAACCCGGACAAGAGCAAGCTGTCCAAGCGCAAGAACCCGACCTCGGTCACGTTCTACGAGCGCATGGGCTTCATGCCCGAAGCCATGCTCAACTACCTCGGCCGCATGGGCTGGTCGATGCCGGACGAGCGCGAGAAGTTCTCGCTGCAGGAGATGGTCGACAATTTCGACCTCAAGCGTGTTTCCCTCGGTGGGCCGATCTTCGATATCGAGAAATTGTCGTGGCTCAACGGCCAGTGGCTGCGCGATCTGCCGGTGGAAGAATTTGCCGCCCGCGTGCAGAAGTGGGCGTTTAATTCCGAATACATGATGAAAATCGCGCCCCACGTCCAGGGTCGCGTCGAAACCTTCAGCCAGGTCGCACCGCTGGCGGGATTCTTCTTTGCCGGCGGCGTTAACCCGGATGCCAAGCTGTTTGAATCGAAAAAGCTCTCCGGCGATCAGGTTCGCCAGTTGATGCAGCTGATCCTGTGGAAGCTGGAAAGCCTGCGTCAGTGGGAGAAGGACAGCATCACCGCGACGATTCAGGCGGTGGTGGAATCGCTTGAGCTGAAACTGCGCGACGCGATGCCGCTGATGTTTGCCGCGATCACCGGCCAGGCCAGTTCGGTGTCGGTGCTTGATGCGATGGAAATCCTTGGCCCGGACCTGACCCGTTTCCGCTTGCGCCAGGCGATTGACCTGCTGGGTGGCGTGTCGAAGAAAGAAAACAAAGAGTGGGAAAAGCTTCTGGGCGCCATCGCTTGATTGCTTTTGCTTCTCTGTAGGAGCTGCCGAAGGCTGCGATCTTTTGATCCTGTCTTCGGCGTTTCTCCCGAATTTACGGGGGAGGGCGGTAAGTGATTGTTATCCCGACAAAAAATTTTGAAATTTTTCAAAAATAAGTTTGACAGGCTTTCGATGCGCCCTTAAGATTCGCCCCGTCCTCAGCGATGAGGGGCTATAGCTCAGCTGGGAGAGCGCTTGCATGGCATGCAAGAGGTCGACGGTTCGATCCCGTCTAGCTCCACCAATTTACACTTCGAGGTCTGGCCACACCGGCCTTGAAGCGATCAACACTCAGCGTTGATCAGTTGTATAGAAGGGTTTGCGTCCCCTTCGTCTAGTGGCCTAGGACACCGCCCTTTCACGGCGGTAACAGGGGTTCGAGTCCCCTAGGGGACGCCAGTTTTACAGAAGTGATGTTGCAAGAGATCACTCCGCCGCGAGGCGAAAAATCCGGGGCTATAGCTCAGCTGGGAGAGCGCCTGCATGGCATGCAGGAGGTCAGCGGTTCGATCCCGCTTAGCTCCACCAATTTTACAGTTCAAGGTCTGGCCACACCGGCCTTGAATCGATCAGCTCTCAGCACTGATCAGTTGTATAGAAGGGTTTGTGTCCCCTTCGTCTAGTGGCCTAGGACACCGCCCTTTCACGGCGGTAACAGGGGTTCGAGTCCCCTAGGGGACGCCACGATTACCCGCTCTGCGGGATTTTATAAGGGTCATTCAATTATTGAATGGCCCTTTTGTTTGTCTGGCGTTTGGCCAACTCTCCATTTTCCTTACACTGTGCTTCAGACCAGCGGTCATATTCATGACTTGCGGAATATTATTATGCGAATAATATTCTAGTCGTAATATTCGGAGGCAACGATGAACGATAAAAAAGCTCAAACCCGCGAACGCATCCTCAAGGCTGCCAGCGCCGCACTGATCCAGCGTGGCCCGGCCGATCCGAGCGTGGGCGAAGTGATGGGCGCAGCCGGCCTGACCGTCGGTGGCTTCTACGCGCACTTCGAAAGCAAGGACGCAATGATGCTCGAAGCGTTCAAGCAGCTGCTGGGCCGGCGTCGCGATCTGATCGCCGACATGGATGCCGATCTGACCGGCGAAGAACGTCGCGCCTTGGTGGCTGCGTTCTACCTGTCGCGCAAACACCGGGATTCCAGCGATGCGGCGTGCCCGATTCCGGCCTCGATCGGCGAACTGGGGCGTTTGCCGGAATCGTTCCGCATTGCGCTGAACGAGCATCTGGAGCTGATGGTGGCGCAACTGGCTGCCAGTCCTGAAGACACCGACAAGGCCCTGGCCGATGTCGCGCTGATGGTAGGTGGTCTGGCGCTGGCAAGAGCGCTGGGTCCGGGAGAGTTATCCGATCGATTGCTGCGCGCTGCCAAGTCGGCGGTGCGTTGACCTGAAGGTAACAAGCCTGAGGAGAGAGCGATGAACGCGTTGAAGTGGGTTCGTGGCGTTAACGGTACCTTGGGCTGGTTTGCACCGAAACTGGTGGCGAGCAAGATGCGCCTGGCGTTCATGACGCCCCGCGCGCTTCCGCTGCGGGACTGGGAGCTGCCGCTGCTGGCGAGTTCCGAGCGCATCACTTTGCGCTTCGGCCTGTCGGCGCTGCGTTGGGGGCAAGGCCCTACGGTGTTGCTCATGCATGGTTGGGAAGGGCGGCCCACGCAGTTCGCTTCGCTGATCAAAGCGCTGGTCGACGCCGGTTATACCGTCGTCGCACTCGACGGCCCGGCCCATGGTCGTTCGCCCGGGCGCGAAGCCAACGTGGTGCTGTTCGCCCGCGCCATGCTTGAAGCCGCTGCCGAATTGCCGCCGCTGCAAGCGGTGATCGGTCACTCCATGGGTGGCGCCAGCGCAATGCTCGCCGTGCAATTGGGGTTGCGCACCGAAACCCTGGTCAGCATCGCCGCACCGTCGCGCATTCTCGGCGTACTGCGCGGATTCGCGCGCATGGTCGGCATGCCGCCGCGTGCGCGCTCGGCGTTCATTCGTCAGGTCGAGCAGGACGTCGGCATGCGCGCCGCGACGCTTGACGTTGCCCACTATCAACTGGATATGCCCGGCCTGATCGTGCACGCCGAGGACGACAACTTCGTCTCGGTCAAGGAATCGCAACTGATTCACGAGGCCTGGTTCGACAGCCGTCTGCTGCGCCTGGAGAGTGGTGGTCATCAACGGGTGCTGGCCGACCCTCGAGTGATTGATGGCGTGTTATCACTGCTCGCCGGTCGCAGCCTTCAGGCGCGCCAATCGGCCTGAGCTCCGTTACACTGCCCCGGTTGAAAACTTTGACCGGGAGTGGGGCATGGGCTGGGATCGGGCAACGCCGTTTACCATTGATCTGCAAGTAGGCGCCGAGGACATTGACGGGCTCGGGCACGCCAATAACGCCGTGTACGTGACCTGGCTTGAACGCTGCGCCTGGCGCCACTCGCAGCGCCTCGGCCTGGACCTGGTCGAATACCGGCGACTGGATCGGGCGATGGCTGTCGTCCGCCACGAAATCGATTACCTGGCCGCGGCCTATGATGGTGATGAACTGCAACTGGCGACCTGGATCGTCGATTGGGATCAGCGCCTGAAAATGACCCGGCATTTCCAGCTCAAACGCCCCAGCGACAACGCCACCCTGTTGCGCGCGCAGACCACGTTCGTCTGCATCGAGCTGTCGACCGGCAAGCCCAAGCGGATGCCGGCCGAGTTCATTGAAGGTTATGGCCCGGCGATCCATATCCCGGAATCTGCTCAAATCTAACCTGTAGGAGTGAGCCTGCTCGCGATGGCGGTGTATCCGCCACGTATGCATCGCCTGGCACACCGCTATCGCGAGCAGGCTCACTCCTACAAGGGATCTGCGGTTTTGCGCGTAATCCAGTAAACTGCCGCACGTTTTTTCCTCAAGTAGTGTTTCCCCATGCAAATTGCTCTGGCGCCCATGGAGGGGTTGGTCGACGACATCCTGCGCGACGTGCTGACCCGCGTTGGCGGCATCGATTGGTGCGTGACCGAATTCATTCGGGTCAACGACCAGTTGCTCACCCCGGCGTACTTCCACAAGTTCGGCCCCGAGCTGCTCAACGGCGCCCGCACCGCGTCTGGCGTGCCGCTGCGCGTGCAGTTGCTTGGTTCCGATCCGGTGTGCCTGGCGGAAAACGCCGCGCTGGCCTGCGAACTCGGTTCTGAAGTGATCGACCTCAACTTCGGCTGCCCGGCCAAGACCGTCAACAAATCCCGCGGCGGTGCCGTGCTGCTGAAAGAGCCGGAGCTGCTCAATCAGATCGTCGAGCACGTGCGTCGCGCCGTACCGGCGCACATCCCGGTCACCGCAAAAATGCGCCTGGGTTTCGACAGTCCCGACGGGTCGCTGGTCTGCGCCACGGCGCTGGCCGAAGGCGGGGCGGAGCACATCGTCGTACATGCGCGGACGAAAATGGACGGCTACAAACCGCCGGCACATTGGGAGTGGATCCCGCGCGTACAAGACGTGGTCAAAGTGCCGGTGTTCGCCAACGGTGATATCTGGAGCGTCGAAGACTGGCGCCGTTGCCGCGAAATCAGTGGCGTCGAAGACATCATGCTCGGTCGTGGTCTGGTCTCCCGCCCGGATCTGGCCCGGCAGATCGCTGCCGCCCGCGCCGGCGAAGAAGTCGTCGAGATGACCTGGGCCGAGCTGATGCCGCTGATTCAGGACTTCTGGCTGCAGGCCAAAGCGCAGATGACCGCGCGCCAATCGCCCGGTCGCCTCAAGCAATGGCTGGCCATGCTGACGCGCAACTACCCGGAAGCCGCCGAGCTTTTCACCGTTCTGCGCCGCGAAACCGAGCCTGATCACGTCTCGCATTTGCTCGGATTGCCGCTCGTCGAGGCCGCGTAAAAAATCTGAAAACAGTCTCTTGAAATCAAAACAGCGGTCCCTATCTAAGGGGTACGCGATGCCGAATTCGGGTCGCGGAGACACAAAACCTTGCTGATTGTTTTCAGGAGATTTGAATCATGAGCACTGCATTTTCCCTCGCGCCACTGTTCCGTTCCTCGGTAGGTTTCGACCGTTTCAACGACCTGTTCGAAACCGCGCTGCGTAACGAGCCAGGCAGCAGCTACCCACCCTACAACGTCGAAAAACACGGTGATGACCAATACCGCATCGTCGTTGCGGCCGCCGGTTTCCAGGAAGAAGACCTGGACCTGCAAGTCGAGAAGGGTGTGCTGACCATCAGTGGCGGCAAGCGCGACACCGACGAGAACGTCACGTTCTTGCACCAGGGCATCGCTCAGCGAGCCTTCAAGCTGTCGTTCCGTCTGGCCGATCACATCGAGATCAAGGACGCTGCGCTGCGCAACGGCCTGTTGAGCATCGACCTGCTCCGTGTGATCCCGGAAGAAGCGAAAGCCAAGCGCATCCCGATCAATGGAGCGCAACAGCCTGTCCTGCAATAACGTCGGGCAACAAAAAGGGCGCCAGTGATGGCGCCCTTTTTTGTGTCCGCTATTCGAGCAGTTTTTTCAGATCCTCCAACCCTACCGGCCGGCTGTGCAGATAGCCCTGATACAAATGGCAGTCCAGCCCCTGCAAAAATGCCAGTTGGGCCGACGTCTCCACGCCTTCGGCAATGACTTCCAGCTCGAGGCTGCGGGCCATCGCGACAATTGCGCGAATGATCTCCGCGACATTGGAGTCGGTGGTCGCATCGCGGATGAACGACTGATCGATTTTCAGCGTGTCGACCGGCAGGCGTTTCAGGTACGTCAGCGATGAATAACCGGTGCCGAAATCGTCCATGGCGAAGCTCACGCCAAGTTTTTTCAAACGGCGCATTTTGCTGATGGTGTCGTCCAGATTCTGGATGACGATGCCTTCGGTGATTTCCAGTTTCAGCAGCGAACACGGCAGGCCGTGGCTGGTCATGCTGTGTTCGATGCGTTCGACGAAATCGTTCTGGCGGAACTGCCGCGGGCTGATGTTCACGCACAGGCTGAAGTTGAACGGGTCGACGAGTTTCAGCGCGATCAGTTGTTTGAAGGCGTTGCAGGCTTCATCGAGAATCCAGGTGCCGACTTCAAGGATCAGGCCGCTGTCTTCCAGCACCTTGATGAACTCGGTGGGCGATTGCGCGCCGAGTTCGGGATGGTTCCAGCGCACCAAGGCTTCGGCGCCGATGATGCGGTTGTCGCGGGCATCGACCTGCGGCTGAAAATGCACATTGAACTCGCCGCGTGACAGCGCCAGACGCAGGTCGGTCTCCATGCGCAGGCGCTCGCTGGCCGCTTTCTGCATGGTGTTGTGATACATCTGCGTGGTGTTGCGCCCGGAGTCCTTGGCGCGGTACAGGGCGATGTCGGCGCGTTTGAGCAGGTCGGTCGGGGTCGAGCCGTGATCGGGAATCAATGCCACGCCGATGCTCGGCGTCACTTGCAGGCGTTGGCCGTCGAGGAACATCGGCTCCGAGAGCAGTTCGCGAATGGTGTCGGCCAGCGCGCGCACTTGCTCGCTGACTTCACTGCGCGAACCTTCGAGGCCGCTGAGCAACACCACGAATTCGTCGCCACCGAGGCGCGCCACGGTGTCTTCCATGCGCACGCTGGCTTCGAGCCGTGCGGTGATGATTTTCAGCACGGTGTCGCCGACCGGGTGGCCGAGGGAATCGTTGATGTGTTTGAAGTGATCGAGATCGAGAAACAGCAAGGCGCCACGCAGATTGTGGCGCTTGAGCAGGGCGATCTGCTGGCTCAGGCGATCCATCAGCAGCGCGCGGTTGGGCAGGTTGGTCAGCGGGTCGTGATAGGCCAAATGACGGATCTGCGCTTCGGCGTTCTTCAGCAGGCTGACGTCGCGCGCCGTAAGCAGCAGGCACGCGGTTTCGTTAAGGGTGATCGGTTCGACCGAAACCTCTACCGTGAGCAATTCGCCGCGCTTGTTGCGCCCGAGCATTTCCTGATGATGCACGCGGCCCTTGATCTGCAGTTCGGCGAGTAGCGTCGAGCGCTGTTTTTCTTCGGCCCAGATCCCTACTTGATAAACGGTTTTGCCCACCACTTCGTCGGCGCGATAGCCGGTGAGGCGACAGAAGCCGTCGTTGACCTCCAGATAACGCCCGGTGTCGCGCTCGGTGATGGTGATGGCGTCGGGGCTGGAGTGAAATGCCTTGGCGAACTTTTCTTCACTGGCCTTCAGCGCCGCTTCCGAGCGCTGTTGTTGGGTGATGTCACGCAGGGTGGTGACGATGCACGGCTGATCGCCGACGCTGATCTGCCGGCTGGAAATCACGCAGGTCAGCGACTGGCCGTCCTTGTGCTGAACCAGAATCGCGACGTTGCTCAGGCCTTGTTCGCGAATCACCCGTTCGATGCGTTGCAGGCTTTTGGCCGAGGCGTCCCACAGGCCGATTTCTTCGGCAGTGTGGCCGATGACGTCGGCGGCGCTCCAGCCAAAGGTCTGGCTGAAGCTGGAGTTGATCTCGATGAATTCCCCGGTTTCCTGGCGCGTGACGCAGATCGGATCAGGGCTGACCTGAAACAGTGTGGCGAATTTCTCTTCCGAAGCCACCAAGCGCTGTTCGCGCTCGACCTGATCGGTGATGTCCAGCAGCGTGCCGGCCATGCGCAGCGGCGCGCCATTGTCGTCGCGATACAGGCGCGCGCGGCTTTCCAGATACCGCGAGCTGCCATCGGGCAATTGCACGCGATAGGTCAGTTGATAGTTGCCGGCCGGACCTTCGCGCAGGCTGCGGTAGGCGTCGCGCATCGTGTCGCGTTCCTCACCGGGTACCCCTTCGAAAAACTCCTCGAATGATTCATGGAATGGAATCGGCTCCAGCCCGTGCAATTGCGCGGCGCGCGCCGAGCCGTAGAGCATGCCGCTGGGGATGTGCCAGTCCCAGGTGCCGAGTTGCGCCGAGTCCAGCGCCAGGTCGAGGCGTTCCTGGCTGTCCTTCAAGGCCAGTTCGGCGGCTTTGCGTTCAGTGGTGTCGAGGAACGTGCTGAGTAGATAGGGCTGGCCTTCGAGCTCGACTTTCTGCGCGCTGAGGATGCCGTCGTGGACTTGGCCGTTGCTGGCGCGGAACTGCACTTCCATGCTGATCAGTTCGCCCTTGGCCTTGGTTTTTTTCACCAGTTCGGCACGTTGCTCCGGATGCACCCACAAGCCCAGTTCCAGCGTAGTGCGGCCGATGGCGCTTTGCACCGGCCAGCCGAACAGGCTTTCGAAATACTGATTGGCTTCGCTGATCAGACCGTCCTCCTGACGGGTCAGAAGAACCATGTTAGGGCACAGGTGGAAAAGTGTAGCGAAACGTTTCTCCGAGCTGCTCAGGGCCTGCTCGCGCTGGCGTTGGTGGGTGATTTCGCGAATCACCCCGATCATTCGGGGCCGGCCGTTCTTGTCCGGCAACAGGCTGCCGCTGATTTCCAGCCAATGCAGACTGCCGTCGGGCCAGCGAATGCGGTGATGCATCGCCTGTTCCAGCGGGGCGCCGGCGATCACCGCGTGGAAGGCGCGCACGGTTTTCGCGCGGTCTTCCGGCGGCAGCAGGTCGAGGTATTCCAGATCGGCGGGTAATGGCTGCCGTGGATCGAAACCGAACAATGCCTGAGTGCCCCGCGACCAGCTGATCTGGCCGCGCTCGATGTCCCAATACCAGGCACCGAGCCGCGCGCCGTTGAGCGCGGCGAGCAATTGCGGCGCGCTTTCCCAGCTCTGCTCGGAATGGCGCGGATCAACAGCCTGGATTCGCGGCATCGGCGGAATTCGGTCAACAGATTTCGGCATTGTCAGCGGGCCTTGAGCTGAGTGGCGTTAGGCACAGGGGGCGGCTCTATAGGATTAGCACAAGTCAGGCCGGAGTCCCTGGCCGATCGATTTGTGCATCCAGCAGGGCCATGAAGGCTCTTGCTGCATTCGATAGCGTCCGTTCGGTGTGCAAGATATAGCCTAGCTGGCGAGTGAGCTGTATGCCCGGCAATGCGATGCTTGCCACTTGCTCATCGAGCATGGTGCGCGGCAGCACGCTCCAGGCCAGGCCGATGGAGACCATCATCTTGATGGTTTCCAGGTAGTTGGTGCTCATGGCGATGTTCGGCGTCAGGCCCTGGGCTTCGAACAAACGCTGGACGATATGATGAGTAAAGGTGTTGCCGCCGGGGAAAACCGCCGGATGGCCGGCAATGTCCGCCAGACTGACGACGCCGTTGTTGATCAGCGAGTGCTCCGGGGCCACGACGAAATCCAGCGGGTCGTCCCACACCGGCGTGGCTTTGACCAGGGTGTGCGGCTCCGGCGCCAGGGTGATGACCGCCAGTTCCGCGCGCCCGTGGAGAATTTCCTCGTAGGCCACTTCCGAATCGAGAAACTGAATATCCAGCGCAACCTGTGGGTAGCGGCGAGTGAACTCCCTTAATAGAGGAGGCAAGCGGTGCAGGCCGATGTGGTGACTGGTGGCCAGGGTCAGGCGACCGCTGACTTCCCCGGTCAGGTTGGTCAGGGCGCGGCGGGTGTCGTCGAGCACATTGAGAATCTGATAAGCCCGTGGCAGCAGGGCGCGCCCAGCCTCGGTCAGGCCGACTTCACGTCCCAGGCGATCGAACAGGCGCACCTTTAATTGCTGCTCAAGCCCGGCAATGCGCTTGCTGATCGCCGGTTGGGTCAAGTGCAGGCGTTCGCCCGCGCCGGAGAAGCTGCCGGTCTCGGCGATGGCAATAAATGCATTGAGGTTAGCCAGGTCCATGTCTCATTCCAGTTGGTTATCCAAAGCATGAAAAATATGAATTTGAGTTATTTAATCTAACCCCATAGGATCGACCTCACAAGCCAAAGGGTCATTGATAAGCCCAAGGCATAGAAACAAGCTGATGAGGAACCGTCTGATGGCCGGCAAAACGCTCTACGACAAGCTCTGGGATTCGCATTTGGTCAAGCAGCGCGACGATGGCTCGGCGCTGATCTATATCGATCGTCACATCATTCACGAAGTGACTTCGCCGCAAGCCTTCGAGGGCCTGCGTCTGGCCGGGCGCAAGCCTTGGCGCATCGATGCCAACATCGCCACCCCGGACCACAACGTACCGACCACCCCGGAACGCAAGGGCGGCATCGAAGCCATTGCCGATCAGGTTTCGCGTTTGCAGGTACAGACCCTCGACGACAACTGCGATGAATACGGCATTGTCGAGTTCAAGATGAACGACGTTCGCCAAGGCATCGTCCACGTCATCAGCCCGGAGCAGGGCGCGACCTTGCCGGGCATGACCGTAGTCTGCGGCGACTCGCACACCTCGACCCATGGCGCATTCGGTGCATTGGCCCACGGCATCGGCACTTCCGAGGTCGAGCACGTGCTCGCCACGCAATGCCTGGTGGCGAAGAAAATGAAAAACATGCTGGTGCGCGTCGAAGGCCAACTGCCGTTCGGCGTGACCGCCAAGGACATCGTCCTCGCCGTGATCGGCAAGATCGGCACCGCCGGCGGTAACGGCCATGCCATCGAATTTGCCGGCAGCGCGATCCGCGATCTGTCCGTCGAAGGCCGCATGACCATCTGCAACATGTCCATCGAAGCCGGCGCCCGTGTCGGCCTGGTGGCGGCGGATCAGAAGACCATCGATTACGTCAAAGGTCGTCCATTCGCGCCGAAGGGCGAGCAGTGGGACATGGCCGTCGAAGCCTGGAAAGATCTGGTTTCCGACGCCGATGCCAAATTCGACACCGTGGTCGAGCTGGACGCCGCGCAGATCAAGCCGCAAGTCAGCTGGGGCACTTCCCCGGAAATGGTTTTGGCTGTTGATCAGAACGTACCGGACCCGGCGAAGGAAATGGATCTGGTCAAGCGCGACTCAATCGTCCGCGCCCTGAAATACATGGGTCTGACCGCCAATCAGGCGATCACCGACATTCAGCTTGATCGCGTGTTCATCGGTTCCTGCACCAATTCGCGCATCGAAGACTTGCGCGCCGCTGCGGTGATTGCCAAGGGCCGCAAGGTGGCCTCGACCATCAAGCAGGCGATCGTCGTGCCGGGCTCGGGTCTGGTCAAGGCGCAGGCCGAAGCCGAAGGCCTCGACCGGATTTTCCTCGAAGCCGGTTTCGAATGGCGCGAGCCGGGTTGCTCGATGTGCCTGGCGATGAACCCGGACCGTTTGGAATCCGGCGAGCATTGCGCCTCGACTTCCAACCGCAACTTCGAAGGCCGTCAGGGCGCCGGTGGCCGTACCCATCTCGTCAGCCCGGCCATGGCGGCGGCAGCAGCGGTGAACGGCCGTTTCATCGACGTTCGTGAATTGATCCAAGGAGCACAGTAAAGATGAAGGCATTTACTCAGCACACTGGTCTTGTCGCGCCTCTGGATCGTGCCAACGTCGACACCGATCAGATCATTCCCAAGCAGTTCTTGAAGTCGATCAAGCGCACCGGTTTTGGTCCGAACCTGTTCGACGAGTGGCGTTATCTGGATGTTGGCCAGCCGTATCAGGACAACTCCAAGCGCCCGTTGAACAAGGATTTCGTCCTCAACGCCGAGCGTTATCAGGGGGCCAGCGTGCTGCTCGCCCGCGAGAACTTCGGCTGCGGTTCGAGTCGTGAACACGCGCCCTGGGCGCTGGAAGAGTATGGTTTTCGCAGCATCATCGCGCCCAGTTATGCCGACATCTTCTTCAACAACAGTTTCAAGAACGGCCTGCTGCCGATCATCCTCAGCGATGCAGAAGTTGATGAACTGTTTAAGCAGGTTGAAGCCGAGCCGGGTTATCAATTGCAGATCGATCTGCAAGCGCAGACCGTGACCCGCCCGGATGGCAAGGTCTACAGCTTCGAGATCGACGCGTTTCGCAAGCATTGCCTGCTCAATGGTCTGGACGATATCGGCCTGACCCTGCAGGACGGCGATGCGATTGCGACGTTCGAGGCGAAGCATCGGGTCAGCCAGCCGTGGTTGTTTCGCGACGCCTGATTCGCGTATGGCGAATGACGCCATCGCGAGCAGGCTCACTCCTACATTTGAAATGCGTTCCCCTGTAGGAGTGAGCCTGCTCGCGATGGGGCCCTCCAAAGCAACACAAAATTGAACAGGATGTCCCCATGACCAGCACCACCCGGCACTCCCAGGTCGTCCAGACACAATTCGGCGAACAGGCCGCCGCTTACCTGAGCAGCGCCGTTCACGCCCAAGGCAGTGAATTCGCACTGCTGCAGGCCGAGCTGGCCGGGCAGGGCGCGGCGCGGGTGCTGGATCTGGGTTGTGGCGCCGGGCATGTCAGTTTTCATGTCGCACCGCTGGTCAGGGAGGTTGTGGCTTACGACCTGTCGCAGCAAATGCTCGATGTGGTTGCCGGCGCTGCCGTCGATCGCGGCTTGAGCAATATCGTCACGGTCAATGGCGCTGCCGAGCGCCTGCCATTCGCCGAGGGCGAGTTCGATTTTGTGTTCAGCCGCTATTCGGCGCATCACTGGAGCGACCTCGGTCTGGCCCTGCGCGAGGTGCGCCGGGTGCTCAAGCCGGGCGGGGTGGCGGCGTTCGTCGATGTGTTGTCACCGGGCAGTCCCTTGTTCGACACTTACCTGCAAAGCGTTGAAGTACTGCGCGATACCAGTCACGTCCGCGACTACTCCGCCGCCGAGTGGCTGCGCCAGGTCAGCGAGGCCGGTCTGCATGTGCGCAGCACCTCGCGCCAGCGCCTGCGTCTGGAGTACAGCAGCTGGGTCGAGCGCATGCGCACGCCTGAAGTGCTGCGCGCGGCGATTCGCCAGTTGCAGCAGTCGATGGGCAGCGAAGTGCGTGAATATTTTGAAATTGATGCCGACGGCTCGTTCAGTACCGATGTGATCGTACTGATGGCTGAGCGATAAGCATTTTTCCGGGCGCGCCGTTCAGTGGCGCACCGCTTGAAGACACGAGGAAAGCATGAGCAAGCAGATTCTGATTCTCCCGGGTGATGGTATTGGTCCGGAAATCATGGCCGAAGCGGTCAAGGTGCTGGAACTGGCCAATGACAAATACAGCCTGGGCTTCGAGCTGAGCCACGACGTCATCGGTGGCGCGGCCATCGACAAGCACGGCGTGCCGCTGGCCGACGAAACCCTCGATCGTGCGCGGGCTGCCGATGCCGTGCTGCTGGGCGCGGTCGGTGGCCCGAAATGGGACACCATCGAGCGTGACATCCGTCCTGAGCGTGGTCTGCTGAAAATCCGTGCGCAACTGGGTCTGTTCGGCAACCTGCGCCCGGCGATCCTGTATCCGCAACTGGCCGACGCGTCGAGCCTGAAGCCGGAAATCGTCGCCGGCCTGGACATTCTCATCGTCCGTGAGCTGACTGGCGGCATCTACTTCGGCGCGCCGCGTGGCACCCGTACGCTGGACAACGGCGAGCGTCAGTCCTACGACACGCTGCCGTACAGCGAAAGCGAAATCCGCCGCATCGCCCGTGTCGGTTTCGATATGGCCATGGTCCGCGGCAAGAAGCTCTGCTCGGTGGACAAGGCCAACGTCCTGGCGTCCAGCCAGTTGTGGCGTGAAGTGGTAGAGCAGGTTGCAAAGGATTACCCGGAAGTCGAACTGAGCCACATGTACGTCGACAACGCCGCCATGCAACTGGTGCGTGCGCCGAAGCAGTTCGACGTGATCGTCACCGACAACCTGTTCGGCGATATCCTCTCCGACGAAGCGTCGATGCTCACCGGTTCGATCGGCATGCTGCCTTCGGCTTCGCTGGATTCCAACAACAAGGGCATGTACGAGCCGTGCCACGGCTCGGCCCCGGACATTGCCGGTAAAGGCATTGCCAACCCGCTGGCGACGATCCTGTCGGTGTCGATGATGCTGCGTTACAGCTTCAATCTGCACGATGCTGCCGATGCCATCGAAAAAGCCGTCAGCGTCGTGCTCGATCAGGGCTTGCGCACCGGCGACATTCATTCCGCCGGTTGTACCAAAGTCGGTACGCAGGAAATGGGCGACGCAGTAGTCGCCGCGCTGCAGAATCTGTAATCTCTCGGGCCCGCTGCGAAATTCAATACAAAGCAGCGGCCCACTTTTCAAGAAGGTGTAGTTGCGATGAAACGTGTAGGTCTGATCGGTTGGCGCGGGATGGTCGGTTCCGTGCTCATGCAGCGGATGCTGGAAGAGCAGGATTTCGATCTTATCGAGCCGGTGTTTTTCACCACGTCCAATGTCGGTGGCCAAGGCCCGTCCGTGGGCAAGGACATTGCTCCGCTCAAGGACGCTTACAGCATTGACGAGCTGAAGACCCTCGACGTGATCCTGACCTGCCAGGGCGGCGACTACACCAGCGAAGTATTCCCCAAGCTGCGCGAAGCCGGCTGGCAGGGTTACTGGATCGATGCGGCGTCGAGCCTGCGCATGAACGATGACGCGGTGATCATTCTTGACCCGGTCAACCGCAAGGTCATCGACCAGCAGCTGGACGCGGGTACCAAGAACTACATCGGCGGCAACTGCACCGTCAGCCTGATGCTGATGGGCCTGGGCGGTCTGTTCGAAGCCGGTCTGGTCGAGTGGATGAGCGCCATGACTTATCAGGCGGCCTCCGGTGCCGGCGCGCAGAACATGCGTGAACTGATCAAGCAGATGGGCGCGACCCATGCCGCAGTTGCCGATCAACTGGCCGACCCGGCCAGCGCGATCCTCGACATCGACCGCCGCGTGGCCGAAGCCATGCGCAGCGAAGCCTACCCGACGGAAAACTTCGGCGTACCGCTGGCCGGCAGCCTGATCCCGTGGATCGACAAGGAACTGCCGAACGGCCAGAGCCGCGAAGAATGGAAGGCCCAGGCCGAGACCAACAAGATCCTCGGTCGCTTCAAGAGCCCGATTCCGGTCGACGGCATCTGCGTGCGCATCGGTGCCATGCGTTGCCATAGCCAGGCGTTGACCATCAAGCTGAACAAAGACGTGCCGATCGCCGACATCGAAGGGCTGATCAGCCAGCACAACCCTTGGGTCAAACTGGTGCCGAACCAGCGCGAAATCAGCATGCAGGAGCTGAGCCCGACCAAGGTCACCGGCACCCTGAATGTCCCGGTCGGTCGTCTGCGCAAGCTGAACATGGGTTCGCAATTCGTCGGAGCCTTCACCGTCGGCGACCAGCTGCTGTGGGGCGCGGCTGAACCGCTGCGCCGC
Organism: Pseudomonas sp. FR229a; assembly: GCF_030209115.1. Classification (NCBI taxonomy): domain Bacteria; kingdom Pseudomonadati; phylum Pseudomonadota; class Gammaproteobacteria; order Pseudomonadales; family Pseudomonadaceae; genus Pseudomonas; species Pseudomonas sp. FR229a. The sequence continues at coordinate 42,481 of NZ_JARVSP010000016.1, forward strand.
ATGCTGCGGATTCTGCTGGAGCGTTGATCGCTTGAGGCGATGAAAGAGCCCGCGCCTTGCAAGAGGTGCGGGTTTTTTTATGCCTGAAGATGCGGTGCCTTGCCTGGCATCTTCGCGAGCAGGCTCGCTCCCGCTTTTGAAATGCGGTCCCCTGTGGGAGCGAGCCTGCTCGCGAAAGGGTTGGTACAGCCGCCGCAAATCCTGCAGAAATTGCCTGTGCGCCACCCACCCGGTAAAGTGCCGCTCCCCCCGTTTTGCCAGAGGTAGCTCCATGACCCAGACTTTCGATATCGCCGTTATCGGCGCCACCGGTACTGTCGGCGAAACGCTCGTACAGATTCTCGAAGAGCGCGACTTTCCGGTCGGCAACCTGCACCTGTTGGCCAGCAGTGAATCGGCTGGCAGTTCGGTGCTGTTCCGCAACAAGAACGTGCGCGTGCGTGAGGTCGACGAGTTCGATTTCAGCAAGGTCAGACTGGTGTTCTTCGCCGCCGGCGCTGCGGTGTCCCTGAGCTATGCGGCGCGCGCCCACGCCGCCGGTTGCTCGTTGATCGACCTGTCCGGCGCCTTGCCCGCCGATCAGGCGCCACAAGTGGTGCCGGAGGCGAATGCCGAAGTCCTCGCCAGTCTGAAAAGCCCATTCCAGGTCAGCAGCCCGAGCCCGTCGGCCACGACCCTTGCGGTGGTGTTGGCGCCGCTGCTCGATCTGATCGACCTGCAATACGTCAACGTCACCGCCAATCTGGCGGTTTCTGCGCAAGGTCGTGAGGCGGTCACCGAACTCGCGCGGCAGACCGCCGAACTGCTGAACATGCGTCCGCTGGAGCCGACGTTCTTTGATCGGCAGATGGCGTTCAACCTGCTGGCCCAGGTCGGCACGCCGGATGCGCAGGGCCATACGCTGCTGGAAAAACGCCTGGTGCGTGAGCTGCGGCAGGTACTGGCGAAACCTTTATTGAAGATTTCTGCCACTTGCGTTCAAGCCCCGGTGTTTTTTGGCGATAGCTTTAGCGTGACCTTGCAGTCAGGTAGTGCTGTTGACCTGGAAAAGGTCAACGCAGCGCTCGAAGCTGCGCCGGGCATCGAGCTGGTTGATGCCGGCGATTATCCGACCGCTGTCGGCGACGCAGTGGGGCAGGACGTGGTCTATGTCGGGCGCGTGCGCAGCGGCGTCGACGACCCGGCGGAACTAAATCTTTGGCTGACGTCAGATAACGTACGCAAAGGCGCGGCGCTCAATGCCGTGCAACTGGCTGAGTTGTTGATAAAAGACCTGCTGTAAAAGATACTTGGCAACAATTTGTCGACTGATTCTAGGTGCGCGCTATGCTTGCCCGAAGCGATCGATGACGAGTCACTCTCCGGGACTTTCCGGGGCAGCACAGAAATGATCGCGCGCGGCGACTTCCGTCGTCGCGCGCAATGCCTTACGGCAGCGGTATTCAAAAGCTTCTCGCTGGCCGAGGAACGTTCAAACAAAGGATGAGGCTATGGTTCAAGTTCGCAAACTGGTGTTAGCAATAGCGGCCGCCTCGGCGCTGTCCTCCGGTATGGCGCATGCCCTCGGGCTCGGGGAGCTGACCCTGAAGTCGACCCTGAACCAGCCGTTGGTGGCTGAAATCGAGCTGCTCGACGTCAAGGATCTCACCGCCGCCGAGGTGGTGCCGAGCCTGGCTTCACCCGAAGATTTCGCCAAGGCCGGCGTCGACCGCCAGGCGTTTCTCAATGATCTGACCTTCACCCCGGTGCTCAACGCCAACGGCAAAAGCGTGTTGCGCGTGACCTCGAGCCAGCCGTTGTCGGAACCGATGGTGAAGTTTCTCGTGCAAGTGATGTGGCCCAATGGACGCTTGCTGCGTGATTACAGCGTGCTGCTGGATCCGTCGAAGTTCTCGCCGCAGACCGCTGACGCTGCCGCGCAACCGGCGCCGTCGCAGACCATCACTGCGCCAACCACTGGCGCCACCCATCGCAATCAATACACCACCACACCGCGCGACACCCTGTGGGAAATCGCCGCGAAGGCGCGCAATGGCGGCTCGGTGCAGCAGACCATGCTGGCGATTCAGGCACTCAATCCGAATGCCTTTATCGACGGCAACATCAACCGTCTGAAAACCGGTCAGGTGCTGCGTCTGCCGGACTCGGTACAAAGCACGGCGCTGCCACAGTCAGCAGCCATCGCTGAAGTGGCGGCGCAGAACGAAGCCTGGCGTCAGGGCCGTCGTTACGTGGCCAAGCCAGGCACCGGTCAGCAGCAACTCGACGCGACCAATCGCGGCCGTGGCAACACGGGGGCTGCGCCCAACACCCAGGACAACCTGAGCCTGGTCTCGGCGGAAAACGCCAGGCCCGGGGCGAAAGGCCCGGCAGGTGATGCCAAGGCGCTGAGCAACAAACTGGCGATCACTCAGGAAAACCTCGACACGACCCGTCGTGACAACGAGGAACTGAAAAGCCGCATGGCTGATCTGCAAAGTCAGCTGGACAAGCTGCAGAAACTGATCGAGCTGAAGAACAATCAATTGGCGAAGATGCAGGCCGATGGTGCCGGTGTCGCGCCTGGCGCTGCGCCTGGCGCCAACGGTGCTGTGCCGCCGGTGCCGGCGATTACCGCCGAACTGGCCGCGACTCCGCCGGCGACTCCGGCGGACGCCGCAGCGGCTTCGCCCACCCCAGAGTCGGCCATTGCGCCGCCGGCGGAAACGCCAGTGGAGCCGGTCGTAGAACCGGTGGTCGAAACCACACCGGCTGCTGCTGACGATGACAAGGCCTTCAACGACCTGCTGACCAATCCGATCCTGCTCGGCCTGATCGGCGGCGGTGCGGTGGTTCTGCTGCTTCTGTTGTTGCTGCTGGCGCGTCGTCGCAAAGCCCAGCAGGAAGCTGAAAAGCATCTGCGCATGGCCCGCGCCCTGGCTGAAGAGCAGGAGTTCTCCGCCGAGCACGATCTGCCGGAAAGCAGCTTCTCTGGCCTGGAAACTCCGGCGGCGAGCGTCAAGCTCAACACGCCTGCTCCGGCACCTGCGCCAACGCCCGCACCGGTTGTCACTCCGGTGGTGATGGCTGCGCCGATCGCCGCGCCTCTGGTGGCCCCGGCCGGCGAGCGCTCGGATGACGTGCTCGACAAGGCGCAATCGCACATCAATGCCGGTCGCCTGAATCAGGCCGCCGCGCTGCTGGAAGAGGGTGTCAGCCTCGAGCCGGAACGCAGCGATCTGCGCCTGAAACTGATGGAAGTCTACGGTCAGCAGGGCGACCGCGATGCGTTCGTCGCGCAAGAGCGTCAACTGGTGGCCAATGGCGATAACTTCGCCAAGGTCGAAGCACTGAAAAGCCGCTTCCCGGCCATGGCCGTGGTCGCTGCCGGTGGGCTGGCGGCTGCCGCCGTTGCTGCCGAACTGGATGCGCAATACGTCAAGGATCTGTTGCAGGACGAGCCGCAAGCGCCTGAGCCTGCGACTGACGATCTGGACACGGCGTTCGATTTGAGCCTGGATGATCTCGACAACATCACTCCGGTCGACCCTGCACCAGCGGTTGAGCCAGAAGCGCCGGTCGAGCTGGATGAATTCCCGGCTGAAGACGATTTGAGCTTCGCCTCGGTGCTGCAAGAGCAGACCGAGATGAAAGACAATCTCGACGATCTGTCGGACTTCGATCTGGACATGGACCTTGGCGCCGAACCATCGCCGGCCACTTTGGCTGAAGATGACTTCCTGCTGGATCTGGACGAGGGCGTGAAAGATCTGCCTCCGGTCGAGACGCCGGCAGTCGCTGAGGTGCCGCAGGATGATCTGGAGTTGCCAGCCGATTTCGACCTGTCACTGGCCGACGAAATGGACACCAATCCAGCCGCCGAGCCGGATGCGTTCACGGCCGAACTGGACGACGTCAATGCCGAGCTCGATCGCCTGTCGCAAAGCATGGCCGAACCGACCTTTACCGAAGCGGACGCAGCGCTGGGTGATGACCTGGGCGAAGATGATTTCGACTTCCTCGCCGGTACCGACGAAGCGGCGACCAAACTCGATCTGGCCCAGGCTTACATCGACATGGGCGATGCCGACGGTGCGCGCGACATCCTCAACGAAGTGTTGACCGAGGGTGACGAGAAGCAGCGGGGCGAGGCCAAGGAAATGCTTTCCAACCTGGTCTGAGTTCAGCAACAAACAAAAACGGCAGCCCGGTGAGGCTGCCGTTTTTGTTTGTGCCCGTTTCTGCGGTGTTCAGAAACCGCTATCGCGAGCAGGCTCACTCCTACAGTTGAAATGCGTACCCCTTGTAGGAGTGAGCCTGCTCGCGATTGGGGCCGAACACGCGACAGAGAACTCTGGCATCCCCGGCCCGCCGCCTTATAATGCCCGCCTTTGCAAATCAGCAGGCTGTCCCACCTTGGCAAACATAGATAACCCGGTCGCCGAAATGGCGCCCGACGGCTTTTACCGCGTCGCGCTGGGCGTTGAGTACAAAGGCTCGCGCTACAGCGGCTGGCAGCGGCAGTTGACCGGCGTGGCGACGGTGCAGGAAGAGCTTGAAAAAGCCTTGTCGAAAGTCGCCGATTCGCCGGTGTCACTGCAATGCGCCGGGCGTACCGACGCTGGCGTGCATGCCTGCGGCCAGGTAGTGCACTTCGACACTCAGGTTGATCGCTCGCTGAAAGCCTGGGTCATGGGTGCCAACATCAATCTGCCCCACGATATCAGCGTCAGTTGGGCGAGGGTCATGCCCGCGCATTTTCACGCCCGCTTCAAAGCCATCGCCCGGCGTTATCGCTATGTGATCTACAACGATCAGATTCGCCCGGCGCACCTCAACGAAGAAATCACCTGGAACCACCGTCCGCTCGACGTAGAACGCATGGCCGAGGCCGCGCAGTACCTGATTGGTACCCACGATTTCAGCGCGTTCCGGGCTGGTCAGTGCCAGGCCAAGTCGCCGATCAAGAAGATGCATCACCTGCGCGTAACCCGTCACGGCAAGATGATCGTGCTCGATATTCGTGCCAACGCGTTCCTGCACCACATGGTGCGCAACATCGCCGGTGTGCTGATGACCATCGGTGCCGGTGAGCGTCCGGTGGAGTGGATGAAGGAAGTGCTGGAAAGTCGCGAGCGTCGCTCCGGCGGGGTCACGGCGCATCCCTACGGGTTGTATCTGGTGCAGGTCGAGTACCACGACGAATTTCCGCTGCCCGAGCGCTTTATCGGGCCACATTTCCTTACGGGTTTCTCCGAACTTGACGGCTGACGCCCTCGAACGCTTTTGTTACCATCCGGGACGTTTTCGGATTTTGCCTTGAGGTTTTCCTGACATGTCAGCCGTTCGCAGCAAGATCTGCGGCATTACCCGCATCGAAGATGCGCTGGCCGCCGTCGAAGCAGGTGCCGACGCGATCGGCTTGGTGTTTTACGCCAAGAGTCCGCGGGCGGTGAACGTGCAACAGGCGCGGGCGATCATCAAGGCGCTGCCGCCGTTCGTTACCACCGTGGGGCTGTTCGTCAATGCCAGCCGTTGCGAGCTCGGAGAAATCCTCGATGCGGTGCCGCTGGATCTGCTGCAGTTCCATGGCGACGAAAGCGCGCAGGAGTGCGAAGGCTGGCATCGTCCGTACATCAAAGCGCTGCGGGTCAAGGCGGGTGATGACATTGCTGCTGCCTGCGATGCCTTTCCCGGCGCCAGTGGCGTGCTGCTCGACACCTATGTCGAAGGGGTGCCCGGTGGAACCGGCGAGGCGTTTGACTGGTCACTGATTCCGCAACACTTGAGCAAACCGCTGATTCTGGCCGGTGGCCTGACACCGGAGAACGTGGCGGACGCGGTAGCGCGGGTCAAGCCCTACGCGGTGGATGTCAGCGGCGGGGTAGAGGCGAGCAAAGGCATCAAGGATCACCACAAGATTCGCGCATTCATCAACGCGGTGCGCGGCAATACATCGTCGATGTGACGGCTGGCAGTCTGCCGCCGTCCATCAATGCACTTGCACAAAGCAGGCGCGGCTGAGGGTTGCTGAATCGTACGCAGGTCATGTTTCGCGCTGACCGCGACTCCTCATCAACCATCGCCACACACATGAATTTAGCTCAAGGGCATACGCGGGGCTGCGAACCAGAGCGTTCGGGCCGCCGGTACTGGAGAAAGAAAGCATGAGCAACTGGTTAGTAGACAAACTGATCCCTTCGATCATGCGCTCGGAGGTCAAGAAGAGCTCGGTGCCTGAAGGTCTGTGGCACAAATGCCCATCCTGCGAGGCGGTGTTGTACCGTCCAGAGCTGGAAAAGACCCTGGACGTTTGCCCCAAGTGCAACCATCACATGCGCATCGGCGCACGTGCGCGTATCGACATTTTTCTCGATCCGGAAGGCCGCAACGAACTGGGCGCGGACCTGGAGCCGGTTGACCGTCTGAAATTCCGCGACGGCAAGAAGTACAAGGATCGTCTGGTTGCCGCGCAAAAGCAGACCGGCGAAAAAGACGCGCTGATCTCGGTCAGCGGTACCTTGCTGGGCATGCCGGTGGTGGTTTCGGCATTCGAATTCAACTTCATGGGCGGTTCCATGGGTGCCATCGTCGGTGAGCGCTTCGTTCGCGCTGCCAACTACGCCCTTGAAAACCGCTGCCCGATGATCTGCTTCGCCGCTTCCGGTGGCGCGCGCATGCAGGAAGCGCTGATCTCGCTGATGCAGATGGCCAAGACTTCGGCCGTGCTGGCGCGTCTGCGTGAAGAAGGCATTCCGTTCATCTCCGTATTGACCGACCCGGTCTACGGCGGTGTTTCTGCCAGTCTGGCGATGCTCGGCGATGTCATCGTTGGCGAGCCGAAGGCCCTGATCGGCTTCGCCGGCCCGCGTGTGATCGAGCAGACCGTGCGCGAGAAACTGCCGGAAGGCTTCCAGCGCAGCGAATTCCTGCTGGAGCACGGCGCGATCGACATGATCATTCACCGTCAGGAACTGCGCCCGCGTCTGGGTAACCTGCTGGCGCAGATGACCGGCAAGCCGACGCCGAAGTTCGTTGCCGCGCCGATCGAGCCGATCGTGGTGCCGCCGGTGCCTGCCAACGTATGACCCAGCGCACCCTTGGTGAATGGCTCGCCTACCTCGAGCAGTTGCATCCGTCGGCCATCGACATGGGCCTGGAGCGTTCGCAACAGGTCGCGTCCCGCATGGGGCTGGGCCAGCCTGCACCTCGGGTGATTACGGTCACCGGCACCAACGGCAAAGGTTCGACCTGTGCGTTCGTGGCTTCGTTGCTGCGCGCGCAGGGCCTGAGCGTTGGGGTCTACAATTCTCCGCACCTGCTGCGTTACAACGAGCGGGTGCAGCTCAACGGCGTCGAAGCCACTGACGCCCAGCTGTGCGAAGCCTTTGCTGCAGTCGAGGCGGGCCGCGGCGAGACTTCCCTGACTTACTTCGAAATGGGTACCCTGGCGGCGTTCTGGCTGTTCCAGCAGTCCGCGCTTGACGCCGTGGTGCTTGAGGTGGGGCTGGGCGGACGTCTGGATACCGTCAATGTGGTCGATGCCGATATTGCACTGGTCACCAGCATTGGCGTCGATCACGCCGATTATCTAGGCGACACCCGCGAATCCGTGGCTTTCGAAAAGGCCGGCATCTTCCGGCAAGGGAAACCGGCCCTGTGTGGCGATCTGAATCCCCCGCAACCACTGCTGGATAAGGCCCGCGAGCTGGCTTGCCCGTTTTTCCTGCGTGGACGCGATTTCGATCTCGGCATCACCGAGCAGCATTGGCAGTGGCGCGGTAGCGATGCACAGGGCCAAGCGGTCGAACTGCGTGACTTGCCACTGCTCGATCTGCCGATGGAAAACGCCGCGCTGGCGCTGCAAGCCTATCTGCTGACGGGGTTGCCATGGAATGCCGAGCAGATTGTCGCTGCATTGCAGGCGACGCGCGTGGTCGGACGCCTTGATCGTCGTTCATTCGAGTGGAATGGCAAGCGTCTGAATCTGTTGCTGGACGTCGGTCACAACCCGCATGCCGCTGAATACCTTGCGCGGCGTCTGGCCGCACGGCCGCCGGTTGGCAAGCGCCTGGCGGTGTTCGGCCTGCTGGCTGACAAGGATCTCGATGGTGTTGTTAGCGAATTGAATGCTAGTGTCGCGCATTGGGCTGTCGCGCCGCTGGATTCGCCACGCGCGCGCCCGGTCGCAGAGTTGCAGGCAGCGCTGCAGAACCTTGGCGCTGCGGTCGCGTCCTACGACAGCGTCACCGCTGCTCTGGAAGGCCAGTGCGCGGTAGCGACCAGTGACGACGAGATTCTGTTGTTCGGATCATTTTATTGTGTTGCCGAGGCCCTTGAATGGCTGGCCCGGCGCTCCACGGAGGAAGCGGCAAATGGCTTTGCTGGATAAAGCGTACAAACAGCGCATGGTCGGCGCGCTGGTGCTGGTGGCGCTGGCGGTGATCTTCCTGCCGATGCTGTTTTCCCGCCAGGACGAGCAGCGTCAGGTGACGGTCGAGGCCCCGGCGGCGCCGCAAGCTCCGACGATGCCGCAAGTGCAAATGGATCCGGTCGCCGTGCCTGAACCGCAAGCCCTGCCGCAGGAGCCGGTGCCGACGGACGAGGAAGTCGCTGAAGAAACCGCCCCGGCTGCTCCGGCAACCCCGGCTGCTCCGGCTGCGCCAGCACCGACCATCCCTGCGCAGATTGCCCGCCCGGCAACGCCGCCACCGGTGGCCAAGCCGATCCCGGCGCCGGCCCAGCCGATCACCTCGGCAACGAGCAAGCCCGATACCACGCAGAGCCGCGTCGATGCCAACGGTCTGTCGGTGAGTTGGTCGGTGCAGCTGGCCAGTCTGTCGAGCCGCGCCAGCGCCGAAAGCCTGCAGAAAAACCTGCGCAGCCAAGGCTACAACGCCTATATCCGTTCGGCTGATGGCAAGAATCGGGTGTTCGTCGGTCCGCTGATCGAGCGTGCCGAAGCCGATCGCTTGCGCGATCTGCTGAGTCGCCAGCAGAACCTCAAAGGCTTCGTTGTCCGTTTTCAGCCTGAACGTGGCTGAAATCTATCACCTCGATTGAAAACCACTGACAATCGCAGCTTACCGACAGCCATGCGCTCTGCTAAAATGCGCCGCCTTATCCGTCTGTAGGCTGCACTGTGCCATTTACCTGGGTTGACTGGGCGATCGTTGCAATCATCGCCATCTCCGCTTTGATCAGTCTGAGCCGCGGCTTCGTAAAAGAAGCTTTATCGCTGCTGACCTGGATCATCGCAGGAGCGGTTGCCTGGATGTTTGGTGGCTCACTGTCCGAGTACCTCGCCGGATACATCGAAACCCCATCGGCTCGCGTGATCGCGGGCTGTGCCATCATGTTTGTCGCCACACTGATCGTGGGCGCAATGATCAATTATCTTATCGGCGAGTTGGTTCGCGTCACCGGGTTGTCCGGAACCGATCGATTCCTCGGCATGGCCTTCGGTGCAGCGCGTGGCGTGTTGCTGGTGGTCGTGGCGGTCGGGCTGTTGAGCCTGGGGCCGGTACAGCAGGACGGGTGGTGGAAAGAATCACAGCTCGTGCCCAAGTTTCTATTGGTCGCCGACTGGTCCAAGAACCTGATATTGGGGTGGAGCAGTCAGTGGCTTGCCAGCGGAATCAGCGTACCCGCTGAGATTCCGTTCAAGGAGCAGCTCTTGCCGACGGCGAAAACGCCTCAGTGAGTGTTGTTCAGTTCAGATCCATTAAGTAGGGGTTGCGTCGCATGTGTGGCATCGTCGGTATCGTCGGTAAGTCGAACGTCAATCAGGCGCTGTATGACGCGCTAACCGTGCTCCAGCACCGCGGCCAGGACGCTGCCGGTATCGTGACCAGCCATGATGGCCGGTTGTTCCTGCGCAAGGATAATGGCCTGGTGCGTGACGTGTTCCAGCAGCGTCACATGCAGCGTCTGGTCGGCCACATGGGTATCGGCCACGTCCGTTACCCGACTGCCGGCAGCTCGACGTCGGCCGAAGCCCAGCCGTTCTACGTCAACTCGCCGTACGGCATCACCCTGGCGCACAACGGTAACCTGACCAACGTTGAACAGTTGGCCAAAGAGATCTACGAATCCGATCTGCGTCACGTCAACACCAGTTCCGACTCGGAAGTGCTGCTCAACGTGTTCGCCCACGAGCTGGCCCAGCGCGGCAAGCTGCAGCCGACCGAAGAAGACGTGTTCGCCGCCGTGACCGACGTGCACAATCGTTGCGTTGGCGGTTACGCCGTTGTGGCGATGATCACCGGTTACGGTATCGTCGGTTTCCGCGACCCGCACGGCATTCGTCCAATCGTGTTCGGCCAGCGTCACACTGACGAAGGCGTGGAGTACATGATTGCCTCGGAAAGCGTTTCGCTGGACGTGCTCGGTTTTACCCTGATCCGCGACCTCGCACCGGGCGAAGCGGTGTACATCACCGAAGACGGCAAACTGCACACCCGTCAGTGCGCGACCAATCCGTCGCTGACCCCGTGCATTTTCGAACACGTCTACCTGGCGCGTCCGGACTCGATCATCGACGGCGTATCGGTGTACAAGGCGCGTCTGCGCATGGGCGAGAAACTCGCCGAAAAGATCCTGCGCGAGCGTCCTGAGCACGACATCGACGTGGTCATCCCGATTCCCGATACCAGCCGTACCGCGGCGCTGGAACTGGCCAATCACCTGGGCGTGAAGTTCCGTGAAGGCTTCGTCAAGAACCGTTACATCGGTCGTACCTTCATCATGCCCGGCCAGGCTGCGCGCAAGAAATCGGTACGCCAGAAGCTCAATGCCATCGAGCTGGAGTTCCGCGGCAAGAACGTGATGCTGGTCGACGACTCGATCGTACGCGGCACCACCTGCAAGCAGATCATCCAGATGGCTCGCGAAGCCGGCGCTAAGAACGTCTATTTCTGCTCGGCGGCACCCGCGGTGCGCTTCCCGAACGTCTACGGTATCGATATGCCGAGCGCGCACGAACTGATCGCGCACAACCGTTCGACCCAGGACGTGGCTGATCTGATCGGCGCCGACTGGCTGATCTATCAGGACTTGCCTGACTTGATCGAAGCGGTCGGCGGCGGCAAGATCAAAATCGAAAACTTCGATTGCGCGGTATTCGATGGCAAGTACGTGACCGGTGATGTCGACGAGGCTTACCTGGACAAGATCGAACAGGCGCGCAACGATGCTTCGAAGGTCAAGACCCAGGCAGTCAGTGCGATCATCGATCTGTACAACAACTGAGTTTCCACCGGCCCTGAGGGGCCGGTTTTGTATCTGACATTTTTTCGAGAACACAGCAAGGAGAGACAGCATGAGTCAGGAATGGGATGCCGGTCGGCTGGACAGCGACCTCGAAGGCGTAGCGTTCGATACCCTGGCCGTCCGTGCCGGTCAGCACCGCACGCCGGAAGGCGAGCACGGTGATCCGATGTTCTTCACCTCCAGCTACGTGTTCCGCACCGCTGCCGATGCGGCGGCGCGGTTTGCCGGCGAAGTGCCGGGCAACGTTTATTCGCGTTACACCAACCCGACCGTGCGCGCGTTCGAAGAGCGCATCGCCGCGCTGGAGGGCGCCGAGCAAGCCGTCGCCACGGCAACCGGCATGGCCGCGATCATGGCGGTGGTGATGAGTCTGTGCAGTGCTGGCGATCATGTGCTGGTGTCGCGCAGTGTGTTCGGCTCGACCATCAGTCTGTTCGAAAAGTATTTCAAGCGCTTCGGCGTCGAAGTTGATTACGTGCCGCTGGCCGATCTGTCGGCTTGGGATGCGGCGATCAAGCCGAACACCAGACTGCTTTTCGTCGAGTCGCCGTCCAACCCGTTGGCCGAGCTGGTGGATATCGCCGCGCTGGCAGAAATCGCCCATGCCAAGGGCGCGCAACTGGTGGTCGACAATTGCTTCTGCACCCCGGCGCTGCAACAGCCGCTGAAGCTCGGCGCGGACATTGTCGTGCACTCGGCGACCAAGTTCATCGACGGTCAGGGCCGTTGCATGGGCGGCGTTGTCGCCGGTCGCGGCGAACAGATGAAGGAAGTGGTCGGTTTCCTGCGGACCGCCGGGCCGACCCTCAGCCCGTTCAACGCGTGGATCTTCCTCAAGGGGCTCGAGACGCTGAACCTGCGCATGAAAGCTCACTGCGCCAACGCCCAGGCGCTGGCCGAATGGCTGGAGCAGCAGGACGGCATCGAGAAAGTCCATTACGCCGGTCTCAAGAGCCATCCACAGCACGAGTTGGCTCAGCGCCAGCAGAAGGGCTTCGGTGCCGTGGTCAGCTTCGAGGTCAAGGGCGGCAAAGAGGGCGCCTGGCGCTTTATCGATGCCACGCGGTTGATTTCGATCACTGCCAACCTCGGCGACAGCAAAACCACTATCACCCATCCGAGCACCACCTCCCACGGCCGTCTGGCGCCCCAGGAGCGTGAAGCAGCAGGCATTCGCGACAGCCTTATCCGCGTCGCGGTCGGTCTGGAGGATGTGGCTGACCTGCAAGCTGATCTGGCGCGCGGTCTGGCGGCATTGTGATCGAGTTGTCCACACCGGCGGCCAGTACCCATGGCCGCGTGGCGCTGATCACCGGCGCTGCACGCGGGATCGGTCTGGGCATCGCCGCCTGGCTGATCAGCGAAGGCTGGCAGGTGGTGCTGACCGATCTCGATCGGGCGCGTGGTTCGAAAGTGGCGAAGGTGCTCGGCGAGAACGCCTGGTTCATCGCCATGGACGTCGCAGACGAAAATCAGGTCGCGCTGGGCGTGGCCGAGGTGCTGGGGCAGTTCGGTCGCCTGGATGCCCTGGTCTGCAACGCAGCGGTGGCCGATCCGCACAACATCACCCTGGAAAGCCTTGATCTTGCCTATTGGAATCGGGTGCTGGCGGTGAACCTGAGCGGGCCGATGTTGCTCGCCAAGCACTGTGCGCCCTATCTGCGTGCGCACAACGGTTCGATCGTCAATCTGGCCTCGACCCGCGCCGCGCAGTCGGAACCGGATACCGAGGCTTACGCTGCAAGCAAGGGCGGGTTGCTGGCGCTGACCCATGCGCTGGCAATCAGCCTCGGGCCGGAAATTCGTGTGAATGCTGTCAGCCCGGGCTGGATCGATGCGCGTGATCCCTCGGTGCGTCGCGCCGAACCATTGGCCGACGCCGATCATGCTCAGCATCCGGCGGGCAGGGTGGGAACCGTCGAGGACGTGGCGGCGATGGTCGCTTGGCTGCTGTCGCGCAATGCCGGGTTTGTCACCGGCCAGGAATTCGTCGTCGATGGCGGTATGACGAAAAAGATGATCTACAGCGAATAACAAGCGAAGCCGCGTCCTGTGGGAGCGAGCCTGCTCGCGAATGCGGTCTATGGGTCGATGGCTTCTTCAGGAATGAAGCAATTTTGTCTTTTTCAGAAAAACTCCAATCCTGCTATTGACTTAGCTTCGCCACCTGCGTAAATTTCGCGGCCTCGGAGATGCAAACGGGTGATTAGCTCAGCTGGGAGAGCGTCTGCCTTACAAGCAGAATGTCGGCGGTT
>NZ_JARVSP010000039.1:0-55860 GCF_030209115.1 Pseudomonas sp. FR229a
TCAGATGCGAACTGTTCGTCCCACCACCCCTTCAAGTCTAACCATACAAGCGAGCTTGCTCGCGAAAGCTTTCTGTCAGTCAACATCACCGTTGAATGACACACCGCTTTCGCGAGCAGGCTCGCTCCCACAAGGATTTATGGTGTTATCTCAGTCGGTGCCGTACTTCGGCGAACGCGGTCCATACAGCAGACCCGCCGGGTGTCCGGCCGACAGCAGACGATTGCTCGCCACACCGGCAATCGGGTAACCGGCATCGGTGGAGCTGTTGATGATCTGCTTCACCGCAGCAGTGATGAGCATGCCGATCAACCCACCGCCACCGTTGTTGCCACCCTCTTCACTCGATGCCCGCGCCGCTCCGGTCCAGAGCGTGGTACCACTTTTCAGGTCGACCAGTTTCGCCGTCGCCGTCACTGCAGTTTCGCTGCTGATCACCATGTAACGCGTACCGTACTCGGTCACGGTGATGTACAGCGCCGCGTCCGCGCCGAAGATTTCCTTGAGCTTGGCAGGCGGCGCCTGGTGAATGTCATCCGGGGTGGTCAGGCCGTTCTGGCGGAACGTTTCGTCGACCAGCGTGATCGGCAATACGTAGTAACCGGCTTCGGCGAGTGGAAAAGTCACCTGCGACAACAGGCTGTACGACGCCTTCACATCCGGCGAAGTGTTCAGCGGTGGCAGCACCAGGATGGTCTTGGGCCGCGCCTGTTTGTAAGCCGCGTAATCCACGGTCTTGGGCGCGACACAGCCGCCCAGCACGGTCAGGGCCAGTACGCCGGCGAACAGTTTCAAGGTACGCGAGATCATTGCACGGCTCCGGCCTTGGCGTTTTTAAGCAGAAAATCCATATAGGTGCCGGACTCGGGAAACAGCGTTTTCTCGGTGTTGAACTGCTGCACCATCTGGTCGTCCTTGCCCATGCTCAGATAGAGCAGACCAAGGTGCGCGTGGTAACCCGGCGGCACGGCCTTGCCGGTGGAACGAATCTTCTGCAGATCACGTTCGAGTGCTTCGGCCTGGGCTTCCTTAGGCTCTTCGCCTTTGAAATATTCGTAGACCTGAGGCTCGTAGCCCTCCCATTGATAGAGGGTTTTCGGGGCCGCACAACCGGCCAGCACAGTGCTGGCAGCCAGGGTCAGCGTCATCAGCGCGCGCGAAAAAAACGGGTTCATGGGTAGTGCTCCTTGCAGAGGGCGATGATCAGTTGCCCGGTTTCCAGGCGCCAGCGTTCATGCCATCGACCAGACGATTGATCGCCTCGCGCATGGCCAGATCGAGGACTTTGCCGTTGAGTGTCGAGTCGTAGGCAGCGGTGCCGCCGAAACCGATGATTTCGCGATTGGACAAGGCGTACTCACCGGCGCCCTGGGTCGAATAGACCACTTCCGAGGTGCTGATGTTGACGATGTTGAGGTTGACCTTCGCGTAGGCGACCTGGGTCTTGCCACGGCCGAGAATGCCGAACAACTGATGATCACCGGTCTCTTTGCGGCCAAACTCGGTGACATCACCGGTTACCACGTAATCGGCGCCTTTGAGACGCTGGGCCTGACCCTTGATGGTTGCTTCCTGCTGGATTTCGCCCATGTTGTCGCGATCCAGCACAGAGAAGCGGTTGGTCTGCTGCAAGTGGGTGATCAGAATGGTCTTGGCTTGACCGCCGAGACGATCGACACCATCGGAGAAGATCCCGCGCATATAGCTGGAGCGGTTGTCGAACTTGCCCACGGCCATTGGCACGCGAACCCCGGTCCAGACTTGGGATGCGCTTTCAACCTTCGCCACCGGCAGCGCGCGGGAGCTTTCCGTGGCGCAGCCGGCCAATGTCGTGGCGAGGGTGCCCAGCACCGCGATGGCGACGCTTGAAACCAGCATCCGGGAGATCATTCTCATTGAATATTCCTTCGAAAAACGCAGAAGTCCCGGCACGGCAATGCGCTCGGGAGCTGAAAAGGGGCGGGATTATGACAAAGTGCCATCATTGAGAACAGGTTTTTTTGGCGCCAATGAAATGGCTGGACCGGCCGTATGCAGTTCCACTGTGGGAGCGAGCCTGCTCGCGAAAGCGGCGTATCAGGCAAATTGTCTCTGACTGATTGACCGCTTTCGCGAGCAGGCTCGCTCCTACAGGGGGTTGAGGTTTGGCTTGGGTGCCTGGAATCAGTGGAAATCCCGGCTCTGCACGTGAATGCCATTGAGCAGTGGGCTGAGGTCGCTCATGCGCCCGGCGATCAGGTGGCGCACATCGCCTTCGCGTTCCCAGCGGCCATCGACCTTGAGCAATTGCGAACCGACCAGCACCTGTCGCTGACGCTCGGCCAGATCACGCCAGACCACCACATTGACGTTGCCGAACTCGTCTTCCAGGGTCACGAACGTCACCCCGCTGGCCGTGCCGGGGCGCTGCCGGCCGGTGACCAGCCCGGCCACGCTGACCGGCCGGCCATGTTCAATATCCAGCAATTCCCGCGAGCTGCGGCAGCGCCGCGCCTGCAACTCGCCACGCAATAACGCCAGCGGATGTGGCCCCAGTGTGGTGCCCACCGTGGCGTAATCGGCATGCAGGTCTTCGCCAACGCTGGGCTTGGGCAGGACGATTTTTTCTTCTTCTTCGTTGGGCAGTCCGGCGAACAGGCCGAGTTGTTTCTGCACCCCGGCCACCTCCCAGCGCGCACGATGGCGGTGCCCGGCCAGACCGCGCAAGGCGCCGGAGTCCGCCAGCAAGGCTTGCGCACGGCTGTCGAGGGCGGCGCGTTCGCCCAGATCCGCGACATCGGCAAAGGCTCCGTGGCGGCGCGCCGCTTCGATGCGCCGGGCGTCCTCTTCGCGAAAGCCTTTGATCATGCGCAGGCCCATGCGAATCGCCGGTTGCCCGGCACTCAGCGGCTCGAGACTGCAATCCCAATCGCTGGCCCGCACATCCACCGGGCGGATCTGCAATTGGTGCCGGCGCGCGTCCTGCAGAATCTGATCAGGGCTGTAAAAGCCCATCGGCCAACTGTTGATCAACGCACAGGCAAACGCCGCCGGCTCGTGGCATTTGAGCCAGCAACTGGCGTAGGTCAGCAAGGCGAAACTGGCGGCGTGGGATTCGGGGAAGCCGTAACTGCCGAAGCCTTTGATCTGCTCGAAGATCTGCGCGGCGAATTCCGGGGTGTAGCCGTTCTTTTTCATGCCGGCGGCCAGACGTTCCTTGTGCGGTTCCAGTCCGCCATGGCGCTTCCACGCAGCCATGGAACGACGCAGCTCATCGGCCTCGCCGGGGCTGTAGTCGGCAGCGACGATGGCGATCTGCATGACCTGCTCCTGAAACAGCGGCACGCCCAGGGTTCTTTTCAGCACGACTTCGAGCGCCGGCGACGGATAGGTTTCCGCCTCCTCGTTATTACGCCGGCGCAGATACGGATGCACCATGCCGCCCTGAATCGGCCCCGGCCGGACGATCGCCACTTCGATCACCAGATCGTAGAACGTCTGCGGTTTCAGGCGCGGCAGCATCGACATCTGCGCGCGCGACTCGATCTGGAACACGCCGACGGTATCGGCGCGGCTGATCATTGCGTAGGTCGGTTTGTCTTCGGGCGGGATCGTCGCGAGCGTCAGATCCAGTTCGCGATGCCGGCGCAGCAGGTCGAAACAACGACGGATCGCACTGAGCATGCCCAAGGCGAGGATATCCACCTTGAGCAGGCCGACCGCATCGAGGTCGTCCTTGTCCCATTGAATGATGGTGCGATCGGCCATGGCTGCGTTTTCGACCGGCACCAGGGTGTCCAGCGGCTGCTCGGAAATCACGAAACCGCCAGGGTGCTGCGACAGGTGCCGGGGGAAGCCGATCAGTTGCCCGGTCAGGCTCAACACCCGGCGCAGCACCGGACTGTCCGGGTCGAAGCCACCCTCGCGCAAGCGCTCCAGCGGTGGCGTTTCATCACTCCAGCGGCCGCAGCAATCGGCCAGCGCATTGATCTGATCCGGCGGCAGGCCCAGAGCTTTGGCCACATCGCGCACGGCGCCGGTGGCATGGTAGGTGCTGACCACCGCCGTCAGCGCAGCGCGCCGCCGACCGTAACGGTTGAACACGTATTGCAGGACTTCTTCGCGGCGCTCGTGCTCGAAATCGACGTCGATATCCGGCGGCTCGTTGCGCTCCCTGGACATGAAGCGCTCGAACAGCAGCGTGGTGCGATCCGGATCGATCTCGGTGATGCCCAGGGCAAAACACACCGCCGAATTGGCTGCCGAACCGCGGCCCTGGCAGAGGATTTTCTGCGTGCGGGCGAAGCGCACCACGTCGTGCACGGTGAGGAAGTAGCTTTCGTAACCGAGTTCGGCGATCAGTTGCAGTTCGTCGTCAATCTGCTTGAGCACCTTGGCCTGAGGCCCTTCCGGCCAGCGCCAGGCGATGCCCTTCTCGGTCAGGTGCCGCAACCAGGAACTGGCACTGTGGCCCTCGGGCACCAGCTCTTTCGGATATTGATAGCGCAGTTCGCTCAGATCGAAGGTGCAGCGTCGGGCCAGGTTGACCGATTCCTCGAGCAAGGCCGGCGGATACAACTCGCGTAGCACATCAAGACAGCGCAGATGCCGCTCGCCATTGGGGTGCAGACGCAGACCCGCCTCGGCGACAGGGACGTGATGACGAATCGCGGTCATGGTGTCCTGCAAGGCACGGCGGCCCCGGGCGTGCATGTGCACATCGCCGCTGGCCAGCGCTGGAATCTGCAGCTCATTCGCCAGCCCCGATAGTGCCGCCAAGCGCTGTTGGTCGTTCTGCCCGCAATGCAGTTGCACCGCCAGCCACAGGCGTTCGCCGAAAGTCTGTTTCAGCCAGCGGCCCTCTTCCCGGTCATCCGCCGAATCCGGCACCCACACCACCAGCAACCCCGGCAGCGCTTGGTCGAAGTCTTCACGCAGTACCTGATACTGGCCTTTCTGCGTACGTCGCCGGGCGCGGGTGATCAAACCGCACAGGGCCTGATAACCAGCAAGGTTCTCCACCAGCAGCACCAGTTTCGGTCCGTTGTCGATGCGCATCTCGCTGCCGATGATCAGCGGCAACTCGACGGACTTTGCCGCTTGCCATGCGCGGACGATCCCGGCCAGGGTGCATTCATCGGTGATCGCCAGCGCCTGATAACCCTGCTTTTTCGCCCGTTGAAACAGCTCCAGTGCACTCGAGGCACCACGCTGGAAACTGAAGTTCGACAGGCAATGCAGTTCGGCATATCCGGCGTTCATGCGAACCAGCCCTGCAGCCACAGCGGACCGCCCTCACCCACGGCGCGCCAGGCCCAGCCTTGTTGACCGGCGCGGTTCTGGATCAGGTAATAATCACGGCGCACGTCGCCACCGTCCCACCAACCGGATTCGATGCGTTCCGGCCCCATGAGAATCCGCGCCGAGCCTTCCGGCACGCTTTGCAGTTCGTTCAGCAGCCAGCCGGGACGCTGGACGCTGGGCAAACCTGTGCAAGGCTGTTTATCGACGGCGTTCTGCCATGCGCACTCGGGGCGATGATCGGCCTGAAAGCGCAACCCCTGCACGGCATCATCACCCAGCCGTGCGCGCAGGCGTTCGCGCAATTGTTCCCAGGGCAAAGTCTGCTGCGGGCGGTCGTCGAACAGCTCCTGATACTGCGGCACGAAACTCGGCAGGTCTTCGGCGCGCAAGCGAAAACCCCGTACCGGCGCCTCGACCTGCACGTGTTCGAGTCGCCCACGGGCCAACTCGAAGAGCATTGCCGCATCACGTTCGGCACTGAGCAGACCGACCTTGATCACCGTGTCCGGCAGCCCTGCGTGTTCCAGATGCAAATCGAAACGCTGCACGCCACTGTCGCGCCCGCAAAGGAATGCCGACAGATCGCCGGTCAGGCGTCGTAACGGAAACAGCAAGGCCTGATGGGATTGCACGTCGAAATTCAGTTCGATGCGGATATCGAAACGGTCTGGCGGCAGATAGAACGCCAGCGCCAGAGGGCGTGCGCCGAACAGCGTGTCGAGGTGTTTGAGCATCTGCGCCTCGAATCGTCGGGCCAGTGCCTGACGTGGCAGGCTTTGTACCTGACTGAGATTGCGCAGGCCCATGCGCGACAACGCCGTAGCGACATTGGGTTCCAGGCCGACACGGTCGACAGGCAATTGCCCGAGGTGATGCTGCAAGGCTTCGCCGTCCGGCACCACCAGGCCATCGTAAGCATTGGCCAACACCCGCGCGGCCACCGGGTTCGGCGCCGCGACGATACGGTGCCGAAAGCCGAGGTCTTGCAACTCTTGGCGCAGGCGCGCTTCGAATTGCGGCCAGGTGCCGAACAGGCCGAGGCTCGATTCAATCTCGAACACCACGGTGCGAGGGTAATGCACGCTGACCTGCGCGCTGAAACGATAGGCCCACGCAGCAAGAAACTGCTGCCAGTGCTCGACGTCGGCCACCTCGTAATCAGCGGTGGCAAAGCCTTTGCTCATGGCTTGAGCGGCAGTCATCGACATGCCGGGGCGCAGGCCGAGTTTACGCGCCGCCGGATTCACCGCTTGCAGCACTCTGCGCTGGGCCGGGCCGCTGAGCAGCACCATCGGCTCATCAGGATCGGGCCGCTGACGCAGCACGGCGTCGAGGGCCAATTGCGGAAACAGAATACATACCCAGCGCATGACGATCAGTGCCCCACGGCAAAGGCAATCGGCGCCGCACGCGCCAGCCCGCCACGGCACTTGAGCACCCGTAGCTGGGCCGGTCTGGCATCGATGGCAATCCGTAACGCTGCCGGTGAGGGGTTGACCGCTTCGCTCAACGGGCGCCAGGCAAAGGCCAGGGTCTGGCCGGTTTCCGCCGCCACCTGCAAACGCCGCAGCGCACGGTCATCGGCCTTGTTCGGCCAGCACAGCACTGCACCGCAACTGCCCGAGCGCAAGCACTGCTCCGCCGCCCACAAGGCATCGCGTTCGCTGGCCTGAATCACCGACAACTGGCGCAGATCAACCCCGGCATTGGCCCAGGCCTGCGGGTACGGCACAAATGGCGGTGCCACCAGCACGATGCGTTCACCCGCCGCCGACAATCGCGCCAGGGTCGGCCAGACCAGTTGCAGTTCACCGACACCGGGGCCGGCGAGGAGGATTTCGCTCAGCGCCGCTTCCGGCCAGCCGCCGCTGGGCAGGGCCGCGTCCAGAGCAGCATGCCCGGTCGGCTGCGGGCTCGCCGCCGGTGGCGCAGGCCGGCCGCGCCAGACCTGGCCGCCATTGAACAGCGTATCCAGTGCAACGACGGCGCCCATCAGCCTTGCCTCACCAGGCCACAGAACACGCCTTCGATGGCCAGATCCTGATCAGCACGCACAACGATCGGCTGATAGGCCGGGTTGCGTGGCAACAGGCGCACTTCATCTGCGACCCGTTCGAAGCGTTTGATGGTCACTTCACCGTCCAGACGCGCAACGACGATCTGGCCGTTGAGCGCTTCGGGATTGCGCCGCACCCCGACCAGATCGCCGTCGAGGATGCCGTCTTCGATCATCGAGTCGCCCTGCACCCGCAGCATGTAATCCGGGGTGCGGGAGAACAGTGCCGGGTCGAGCAGCAAACGGTTATGGATGTCGGCATCGGCGCCAATCGGCGCACCGGCGGCCACGCGACCGAGCACGGGGATCTCCAGCAGCTCCGGACGCGGCGGTTGCCCCAGCAGGCGAATGCCGCGGGCCTGATGCGGATTGACCTCGATGAAACCGGCTTCGGTGAGCGCCAGCACATGCTTGCGCGCCACGCTGCGCGAGGCAAAACCAAACGCCTCGCTGATTTCAGCGAGGCTTGGGGGCTGACCGTGCTCGGCGATGCGATCGCGGATAAAGGTCAGAATGGCGGTACGGCGGGGAGTCAGGTTTGTCATGGAGTACATTTGTACTCCTGCGGGAATTTTATGACAAGAACCGCCAGTCGGCGTAGGCGCTGCCGAAGGCTGCGATCTTTTGATCTTGCTTTTGAAAGTCAAAGTCAAAGTCAAAAGATCGCAGCCTCGTTTCACTCGTCAGCTCCTACAGAATCCTCATGTCTCTGTAAGAATGCGGGGAGGCGAAGAATCAAGCTGCGCCAGGTACTCCCACGGATAGATCCCGCGTTGATGCCCATCGCTGAACACCAGTTGCACGCCATACCCCTGCGGGTTGAGTTCGATCAGGCGTACGCGATCATCAACCAGCGGCGTGACGCCGCGCAGGCGAAACGCGCGGCATTGCGAGCACGGGCATTGCCGGCGCAGATCGGCGTGCTTGAGCAACGATTCGCGCCCGTCCGGCCAACTCAGCCGCAACGTGCGCGCACTCTGCGAGTTGCCCACCGACAACGGGTTCATTGCAACTGACTCAATGCGATGCGCACGGCTTTGCGCACTTCCGGGTCGCCGTCGTCCTGCGCTGCCTGCAATGCGGCCACGGCGCCGCGATCGTTTAACTCTCCAAGAGCCAGCGCGGCCTCTTTGCGCAAGTTGCTGATGCGGTGGCCGAGAGTATCAATCAGCGCATCCAGCGCCGGGACGAAGCGCAGTCGACCGAGGCTGCGGGTGGCGCGCAGCCGCACTTGCCAATAGTCATCGCTCAGCGCTTCGACCAAAGCCGGGCCGGCGTCGCTGTGGCCGACCTTGCCCAGCGTGGTCGCGGCTTCTTCGCGCACTTGCCAGGCATCATCGTGCAAGGCCTGGCGCAGCGCCGGCAGCACTTCGGCGCCGCTGGCCAGACCGAGCGCACCGGTGGCGGCGCGGCGCACTTCGGTGTCCGGATCGTCGCTGGCCAGGCGGGCCAAGGCTGGCAGTGCGTCGAGCTGTTTGAGCCAGCCGAGTACCCCGACCGCTTCGCGACGGACATTGGCATCGGCATCACCCAACGCTGCGAGGGCAGCCGGCGCGGCCTCGGCGAAACGCAATTCTCGCAACGCTCGAAATGCAGCGATACGCACACGGACGTCGGCATGGGCGGTCCACGGCAGAATCACCCGCCCTGCCGCTGCAGTCTTGAGCAGGCTCAGACTCTGCGCGGCCGCCGACTGTACGGCGGGCGACGGATCCGTCAGCGCTTCGCACAAGGCGTGCACGACCGCTTCGTCTTCCCACGCTTCAAGCAATCGCGCAGCTTCAGCCCGAACATCCTCAGCGGGATCCTCGCGTAGTCGATCGACCAGCCAGAGCAAGCCATCCGGTTCTTCGAGATCGGCCAGATCAATCAGGGCAATGCGCCGCACGCCGGCGTCTTCCGCCGTCAGGCGCGGTTGCAGGGCGAGGATGTCTTCGTTATCGGTCACAGCAAAAATAGAGGTCATAGGGCAAATCGCGGCAAAGGGTTTTCAGGAGGCAGGCCGAGCGGATTGAGGCGCGGCAGCGGTCGGTCGTTGTCGTGGCGCAGCAGGTCGAGGCAGTGGCGTTTGAGGCGGGCGAACTCGGGGCTGGTCACCAGTTCACTGGTGCGCGGGCGTGCAAAGTCCAGACGCAAGTCTTCGATGATCCGCCCCGGTCGCGCGCTCATCACCAGCAAGCGATCGGCAAGAAACAGCGCCTCGTCGATGTCGTGGGTAACGAAGACCACGGTGGTGCGGATGCGCGTCCAGATGTCCAGCAGCAATTCCTGCATGTTCAGACGTGTCAGCGCATCCAGCGCACCAAACGGCTCGTCCATCAGCAACAGACGCGGTCGATTGACCAGCACCCGGGCGATCTCGACCCGTTGCTGCATGCCTCCAGAGAGCTGATCCGGCCAGCGTTCGGCAAAGTCTTCGAGCCCAACCAGCTTGAGCATGTCGTCAGCGGCGCGATGCCGCTCAGCCTTGCCGACGCCGCGCATCTTCAGGCCGAAGGCGACGTTGTCGCGCACCGTGCGCCACGGGAACAGCGTGTGATGCTGGAACACCATGCCGCGCTGCGGTGACGGGCCGGCCACTTCACTGCCGTCGACTTTCAGGCTGCCGGTCCTGGTATTCAAGTGGCCCGCCAGGGCGCCGAGCAATGTCGACTTGCCGCAACCGGACGGGCCGAGGATGCAGACGAACTGACCGGGTTCGATCTGGCAATCGAGGCCCTGCACTGCTTCGAAGGCTTCGCGGCCCTGGCCGAGGACGATGGACAACTGGCGGATGTCGATCCGCCCTTCCGGGGTTTGCATCACGCTCATCAGGCTTTGCCTCGCGGTCGATGCCAGGGCGTGAACAAGCCGCCCAGGCGTTTGATCAGCCAACTGCTGCCCATGCCCAACACGCCGATCAGGAGCATGCCGACGACAATGTCGGCGTAGTTCTGAATGGTGTAGGACTCCCAGGTGTAATAACCGATACCGAACTGCCCGGAGATCATTTCCGCCGTCACCAGACAGAACCACGAAGTGCCCATGCCGATCGCCAGGCCAGTGATGATGCTCGGCGCAGCGCCCGGCAGGATCACTTCCAGCAGAATCGCCCCGCGCCCTGCTCCGAGGCTCTTCGCCGAAGCAATCAGACGTGGATCGACGCCTTCTACGCCGTGCACGGTGTTGAGCAGGATCGGGAACAGCGCGCCGGTGAAAGTGATGAAGACCATCGACAACTCCGAGGACGGAAACATCAGGATCGCCAGCGGAATCCAGGCCACGGCGGGGATCGGGCGGATGACTTCCAGTGGTGGCAACAGGATGTCTTCGGCCCACTTCGAACGACCGATGGCCAGCCCCAGAGCGATGCCGATCAGCAATGCGGCGAGGTAGCCGGCAAAGACGCGACCGAGACTGCTGCTCAAGTGCTGCCAGAGTTTGCCGGAGTCGCCCAGGCCCAGCGCGGCTTCGATCACCGCCAGTGGCGTCGGCACGTTGGCGAAGGTCACCAGGCCGAGGTTCCAGTGATGGCTGGCGGCGAGTTGCCAGAAGAGCAGGCAGAGCAACAGGGAGCTGATTCTTGGTGCCCAGCGTAGTGTTTTCATGAGTGGCATTTCCGCTTGCGGATCTGTGTGATGGCTGAAATCTACCCCCTCACCCCAGCCCTCCCGAAACGTCGGACCGCCCCCAAGGGGGGCGAGGGGGAAAGGGAGCCGACCTGCGTGCTTTTCAAAACCTGAGTTCGACTCGGTATTTCACGTCGGCGTATCTCTCACAAACAACTCGGTCAGTCCCCTCTCCCTCCGGGAGAGGGTTAGGGTGAGGGTGAGGGGCTTTTGAGCTTCAGCGCGCGGCAACGGCTTGCGCAGTGGCATCGCTGAAATCGAACACCTTGCCGCCCTGCGCCGTGGCGTATTGCTGGGCCTGGCCCTTGAGCAGAAATGCGCTCAGACGGCCCTTGGCATCGCTGGCAAACCAGGCTTGTTCAGCGAGCAACTTGATCCCGCTGTCACTGGCCTGCGCATACACCGCACGAATGTTCTTGCCCTCCTGCTTGAGCGCAGCCAGGGCGGTGAACGCCGATTCAGCCGAGCCGTAACGGCGGACTTTTTCCTCACCGCGCACCCAGATCTCAGCAACATGGCTGACGTCGGCGATGGCCTTGCCCGTCGCCGCATCCACACCCGGTAAAGGCGTCTGCGCATAGTTGGCCAGTTGCGCGGTGTAATCGAGGTTCGAGGCCTTGAAAGCGGCGCGGATGTACTGGTCGTCGATGAAAGTATTCAGATCAAGCCCGCGATCGGCTTTCTTCAGCAATTTCAACGTATCGATGGCGGTGCCGACGGCCTGACGATATTCAGGTTTCCAGCTCAGGTCGCGGGTCTGCACGCCCAGCGGGCCGTGGAACAGGTAGTTGACCTCGGCATCGACACCGGTGACTTTGGCGATCAGCTCGCTGTACTTCTCCGGCTCGGCGGCGAGCAGTTGGTTGGCTTCGATGCTGGCGCGCAGGTAGGCGACGACAATTTCCGGGTACTTCTTCGCATAGGCCTGATCCACCAGCGCGCCGTGGAAGGTCGGCGCGTTGGCCTGGGCGCCGTCGTAGATCTTGCGGGCGAAACCACGGCTCGGGAACAGTTCGGCGAACGGCACGAAATCGGCGTGGGCATCGATCTTCCCGGCTTGCAGGGCGGAGCCGGCGACTTCCGGTGGCTGGGCGATGATGTTGACATCCTTGAGCGGGTCCCAGCCCTGCTCTGCCACGGCGCGCAGCAACATGCCGTGGGCCGTCGAGGCGAATGGCACGGAAATGGTCTTGCCCTTGAGTTCACTCAGGCTCTGCACGGCCGAGGCGCTCGGCACGACGATGCCGTTGCCGCTGCCCTTGATGCTGCCCGACAACACGCTGATGAACAGGCTGTGCTTGCCCGCCGTTTCGAATGCCACACCATTGAACGCACCAGGGAAATCGGCCATGGCGCCGAAGTCGAGTTTGCCCGCGACCATCTCGTTGGTCAGCGGCGCGCCACTGGTGAAGTTCTTCCACTGCACGTCGTACTTCGCGTCTTTGTAGGTGCCGTCGTGGGGCAGGTATTTTTCCAGCAGACCGAGTTCACGGATCAACAGGCCGCCGGCGGCGCAGTTGATGGTGGTGTCCTGAGTGCCGATGGCGATGCGGATGGTTTCGGCCGAGGCCGACAAGGTCAACGAAGCCAGTACCAGACCGGCAAGTGCTGCACGCAACATGAGTGTTTCCCCTCGAATCATTGGTTTGAAATTCGTCTCCGCCGCGATCAGGGCGCGGTGGGAAACGAGGGGTTTTCGGTGAATCGAGCGTCCGGGGTTTCCGGATGGCTTTGGTTTGTCACAGTTCCAAATGTAGGAGTGAGCCTGCTCGCGATAGCGGTGTGTCAGCTAACACATCTACATCTGACCCACCGCTATCGCGAGCAGGCTCACTCCTACAGGGGAAAGCGTTTCAACGCAGGAGATAGGGGATTTCGACTTTGACGGCCCCCGTCGGGCAATCCTTCTCGCACGGCATGCAGTACCAGCATTCATCGAAGGCCATGTAGGCCTTTTGCGTGGCCGGGTTGATCGCCAGCAGGTCCATCGGGCAGACGTCGACACACACGGTGCAGCCCTTTTCGGCGATGCATTTGTCCTCGTCCACGGTGACCGGGGCGTTGGAGCGGAAGAAGATTTCCTGAGCTTGATAAGCCATGGTTCGGACTCTCTGAAAAATGATGCTTCAAGCGGCGAAAGCGCCGACCCGCAGGCGGTCGTAGGCCTGCATTTCCTCGGCGTCGAGCGGGATGATGTAAGGCTCGACAGCTTTCTTGAAACTGCTCATGCGGCCGTCCTCGCCCTTCTTCAGATGGCAATGGCAGAACCATTCGGCATCGTTGCGTTGCGGATGGTCGACGCGATAGTGGTACAGGCCCCAGCGGCTTTCGGCGCGGAACAACGACGCGCGGGCGGCCATTTCGGCGCAGTCGCGGATCACGCTGGTTTCCATCGCGCGCATCAATTCATGAGCGTTGTTGGCTTTCATCTGCTCGAGATCGCGTTCGATGTCGCTGAAACGTTGCAGACCAATCTGCATCTTCTTGGTCACTTTCGGCGGTTGCAGGTAGTCGTTGACGAAGCGCCGCAGCTTGTACTCGACCTGCGCCGGCGGCAGGCCTTCTGCGCGATCGAGCGGCGCGTAGACCCGGGCTTTTTCCCTGGCGATCTGCTCGGCGTCCAGTGCGGAAAACTCGCGGTCGGCGACAAACTCCGCGGCGTTGTGCCCGGCGAACCAGCCGTAAGTGAACGCGCCAAGCATGTAGTTGTGCGGCACCGCAGCCATGTCGCCGGCCGAGTACAAGCCCTTCACCGACGTCTCGGCACGCTCGTTGACCCACACGCCGGACGCCGAGTGACCACTGCAGAAACCGATCTCCGAAATGTGCATTTCGACCATCTGGGTGCGGTAGTCGGTGCCGCGATTGGCGTGGAACTGGCCACGGCTCGGGCGCTCGTTGCTGTGCAGGATTTCCTCGATGTTCTGGATGGTTTCCTCAGCCAGGTGATCGAGCTTGAGGAACACCGGGCCGTTGCCGCTTTCCAGTTCCTGATGGAATTCCCACATCATCTGCCCGCTCCAGTAGTCGCACTCGATGAAGCGTTCGCCCTTGTTGTTGGCGGTGTAGCCACCCAGCGGGCCGGTGACGTAGGCGCAGGCCGGGCCGTTGTAATCCTTGATCAGCGGGTTGATCTGGAAGCACTCGAGGTTCGCCAGTTCGGCGCCGGCGTGATAGGCCATCGCGTAGCCGTCACCCGCATTGGTCGGGTTTTCGTAAGTGCCCATCAGGTAGCCCGACGAAGGCAGACCGAGGCGTCCGGCCGCGCCGCAGGCAAGAATCACCGCTTTGGCCTTGATCACATGGAAATCGGCGGTGCGGCAGTCGAAGCCCATGACACCGTTGACCGCGCCCTCCTCGTCAGTCAGCAAACGCGTACAGACCAGACGATTGGTGATGCTCACCCGTGCGCGTTTCAACTGCCGATACAGGACCTTCTTGATGTCGTGCCCTTCCGGCATCGGCAACACATAGGCGCCCATGTGGTGGACCTTTTTTACCGCGTAATCACCGGTTTCGTCCTTCTCGAACTTCACCCCCCACCGGTCGAGCTGCTCGATGGTTTCGAAACTGTGGGTGGCGTAGGCGTAAACCGCCGCCTGATTGACGATGCCGTCATTGGCGATGGTTATTTCCTTGGTGTACTGCTCCGGCGTCGAATGCCCCGGGATGATCGCGTTGTTCAGCCCGTCCATGCCCATGCTGATCGCGCCGCTGCGTTTGACGTTGGCCTTGTCGACCAGCAACACGCGCAAATCGCGGTTCTTCTCCTTGGCCTTGATCGCCGCCATCGGCCCGGCCGTACCACCGCCAATCACGACGATGTCGTATTCCTGTTCTAGAACGTTGCGGGTCATGCCTGCTCCCCTTTCTGCCGGTCGATCCGCAGGCGGTACTGGAACGCATCGCCACGGTAATAAAGGTGTTCGAAGTCCAGCGGCTGGCCCTTGGCGTCGTGGGTCAAACGCTCGATGCGCATGATCGGCGAGCCGGCTTCAACGTTGAGTGCCTGGGTCAGGTCGCTATCGGCCAGCACCGCGTCGATGGCCAGATCGGCGTGGCCGAGGGCGATGCCACAGTCGTTTTCCAGGATCAGAAAGATGTCGCGAGTGACCAGATCCGCCTTCTCCAGCCGCTCGCCGAGCGCTTTGGGCAGGTAGGTGATTTCCAGCGAGATCGGCTCGCGGTTGATCAGCCGTACGCGCTTGATCTGCGCGACGATCTCGCCTTCGGCCACCTGCAGACGCTCGGCGACTCGTTTGTCAGCGGCGATGAATTTGAAGCTGCGCAGGCGGTTGATCACCTCGTAGCCGCGCCCGGTCATCGACTCGGCAAGGCCTTGCAGGCTGCTGACGTTTTGAAAGGTTTTCGGCTTGGCGACGAAGGTGCCCTTGCCATGGATCTTGAAGATCAGCCCTTCCTTTTGCAGATCGCCCAGGGCCTGGCGCACGGTGATGCGGCTGACTTTGAACAGTGCACCGAGCTCGCTTTCAGAAGGCATCTGACTGTCTTGCGGGTATTCGCCATCGAGAATTCGCGCACGCAGGACATCGCGCAACTGGGTGTGCAGCGGAACACTACTGAGGGAGAGAACGTTATCGGTCATCACGGAATCACTTGTCATAACGAGTTATGACGTGATCTTAGAGACGTTATGACAAGCTTGAGAAATATTGTTTGGGCATAACCTTAGATTCGCCCTTGAGATGCAAAAGATCGCAGCCTTCGGCAGCTCCTACAGATTGAATGCGATTGCCCTGCAGGAGCCGCCGAAGGCTGCGATCTTTTGACGTTACCGTTTTGCTCAATCCTCAGCCGATGCGCAGTGCACGCAGATCAAGGCGTCCGTCGATGAGCGGCGGGCACCAGTAGTAGCCGCCGGTGAGCGGTCGGCTGATCTGGTACAGACCATCGGCGATTCCGTCTTCCAGACCGCTCATGCGCCGCAGTTGTGCTTCGAAGGCATCGAGGGAAAAACCGAAAGCGAGGAACATCAAACCGGCGCGGTCGCCTTCGATCCATGGCATCGAGCGGCGCACCACGAAAGCTTCCGGGGCGAAGCTTTCCTGGGCGGTGCGTTTGACGTGGGCGGAGATCGGCGCGTCGTCGATTTCTTCGTTATCGCTCAGGCGACGCCCCATGATGTCGTCCTTGGCGCCAGCAGTGAGGCGATGAAAGCCCTTGAGATCGTGCTGCCACTGCTGGATCGCGGCGAAACTGCCTCCGACCAGCCCATCAGCGCCGGTGCTCAGCAACGCGGCGGCGACAGCGGCGTCGTCATGGGGGTTTTCCGTGCCGTCTTCGTGACCGGTGAGGTCGTGGCCTTCCATGTGGCGGAAGGCTTCCTGCATCTGCACCAGGCGCAAGGCCGGGGCCAGCGCGGCTTCGATGGCATTGCTGCGATTGAGCAATTCACCCCGGTCGACACCGTGCAACCAGACCCACAACGCATGCTGGGTCGACGGGTTGTCCACGCCGACGCCGGTCAGGGCCGGGAAGCTGCGCAGGCCAGCGATCTCAACGTTCAGCGCCTTGGTCAACGACTCACCAAAGCCCACCACTGCCGACTTGCCATCCACCAGCATCAGCAGATTGTCG
Organism: Pseudomonas sp. FR229a; assembly: GCF_030209115.1. Taxonomy (NCBI): domain Bacteria; kingdom Pseudomonadati; phylum Pseudomonadota; class Gammaproteobacteria; order Pseudomonadales; family Pseudomonadaceae; genus Pseudomonas; species Pseudomonas sp. FR229a. The sequence goes on from NZ_JARVSP010000039.1 coordinate 16,546, forward strand.
ATCGCTTGCGGCAAGGCTTCCACCGACGCCAGAGCGAAAAACAGATGACGTGCTTGCGCAGGAACAGGGGTGGCGAGAATGCCCGGCTGGTAGTAACTCATGTGAACTCCTTGAAAAAGTGCGCGGAGTTTACCTGTAGCCGGATGGTTTGTGTGGGTGGCGAAAGCGTCGCTGTTTCAGCGTGAACGGCCCTCGATCAACGCCTTCAAAGCCAGCGCATCTGCCGTGGCCGCGCCGCTGGCGGTGTTGTCGAAGATGCACCAGATGTCCCTGCCTTCGGCTTTCGCGCTCTGCAGGGTCTGAGCAAGCTGCCGCAGACAAGCCGCGTCATAAGCGCTGTGATAAATCCGCGGCGAGCCATGCAAGCGCCAATACTGCAGGCCCTGCCAGCCGCCCGGCGCGGTGTCGGTGCTGATCCGTGACGGATCGACCGCTGCCTGAGCAATCTGCAGCTCCACCAGCAGTGCCTCAGCGCCAGTCCACGATTCGTGTCGCGGTTCCAGCACCACACTGCCTTGAAAACGCTCGCGCAAGGCGCCGAAGAAAGCCTCGGCCACTGGTGCATCGAACGCCAGTTTCGGTGGCAGTTGCACGAGCAGGCAGCCAAGGCGATCACCCAAGCCTTCGCACTGGCCGAGAAACTCATCGAGCGCCCCCGCGCTGTCCGCCAGCCGTTGCTCATGGGTGATGAGCTTCGGCACTTTGACGGCGAAGCGAAAGTCCGGTGGCACCGAGTCGGCCCAGCGCTCGTAGGTCTGGCGTCGATGCGGGCGGTAGAACGAGCTGTTGATCTCCACACACTTGAAGCGCGCGGCGTAGCGTTGCAAGTGCGTGCCCTCGGCAGGAAATGCCGGCCAGTGCTCGCGACCGAGGCTCCAGCCGGCACAACCGATGAACATTACAGGCTCGTTCAAGCGCCCACCGTCATTTTTTGCCGGGCAACACGGAACCAAGCACCTGCTTGGCGGTTTGCATGATCACCCCGGCCTCGTCCGGATCACCCTTGAGCAAGGTCGTGGCGAATTTCTTCGCTTGCTCAAGCTTGATGTGCGGTGGCAGCGGCGGCACGTTCGGGTCAGTCTTGAACTCGATCAGCACCGGCACTTCCGAGGCGAGCGCTTGCTCCCACGCAGCCGCCACGTCTTCTTCGCGATCAACGAAGATGCCCTTGAGGCCAATGGAAATCGCGAACAAGTGATACGGCACGTCGGGAATGCTCTGCGACGCTTCGAACTTGGGATCGCCCTCCATCACTCGCTGCTCCCAAGTGACCTGATTGAGGTCTTCGTTGTTGAACACCGCGCAGATCCATTTCGGGCTCTGCCACTGCCGCCAGTATTTGGCGACGGTGATCAGCTCGGCCATGTTGTTCATCTGCATCGCCCCATCGCCGACCAGGGCAATCACCGGGCGCTCGGGAAAGGCGAATTTCGCCGCGATCGCATACGGCACCGCAGCCCCCATCGAGGCCAGGCCACCGGACAACGAGCATTTCATGCCCCGGCGGATTTTCAGGTCGCGGGCGTACCAGTTGGCGCAGGAGCCGGAATCGCTGGTGATGATTGCCTGCTCAGGCAAGCGCGGTGACAGCTCGTAGACCACCCGTTGCGGGTTGACCGGATCGGCCTTGGCCATGGCGCGTCTCTCCAGGGTTTTCTCCCAACTGCCGCGCCAGCCTTCGATCTTCTTGCGCCATTTGTTCGAGGTTTTCTGTTCCAGCAGCGGCAGCAACGCAGCGAGGGTTTCCGCTGAATCACCGACCAGATTGACCTCCATCGGATAACGCAGGCTGAGCATGTCCGGTTGCAAATCGATCTGCACGCCGCGCGCCTGGCCTTCCTTGGGCAGAAATTCGGAATACGGGAAGCCCGAACCGATCATCAACAAGGTGTCGCACTCGCTCATCAGCTTGTAGCTGGGCTCGGTGCCGAGCAGGCCGATGCTGCCGGTCACCCACTGCAGTTCGTCGGGCAATGCCGCTTTGCCCAGCAGCGCTTTGGCCACACCGGCGCCGAGTTTTTCCGCCACGGCGATCACTTGATCAGTCGCCTCCAGCGCGCCGGCACCGACCAGAATCGCAACTTTCTCGCCACTGTTGAGCACTTCGGCGGCGCGTTGCAGATCGCTTTCATAAGGCACGACTTTCGGCTTGCTGTAACCGACGCCGGAATGCGCTGTGCCATGGGCGCGCGCCGGTTGTTCGTAAGGCAGATCCTGCAAGTCATTGGGCAGGATCAGCGCGGTGACGCGGCGCTCGCCGACGGCAGTTCGCACCGCGCGATCGAGCAGATGGCGCACCTGCGACGGCGCCGAGGCCTGCTGCACGAATGCACCGGCGACATCCTTGAACATCGACACCAGGTCCAGTTCCTGCTGGTAATGACTGCCCAGCGCCGTGCGCGCCTGCTGCCCGACGATGGCCAGCACCGGCATGTGGTCCATGCGCGCATCGTAGAGGCCGGTGATCAGGTGCGAAGCGCCGGGGCCGGACGTGGCGATACACACGCCCAGCTCGCCGGTGAACTTGGCATGGGCCGAGGCCATGAACGCAGCCATTTCCTCGTGCCGTGCCTGGACGAATTCGATCTTGCCTTTGGCCCGGCTCATGGCACCGAACACGCCGTTGATGCCATCGCCCGGATAGCCAAAAATTCGCGTCACGCCCCATTCGCTGAGCCGTTCCACCAGAAAATCACCTACTGTCATCGTCATCTTGACCCTCGCCATTTGCTGCTGCATGGACATGTAAGGGTCTGGACAGCCCGCTTCGCGGTGAAGTTTCGCTGGATTGTCCGGGCATGGACTTTGGCCCCGTGTTTACGTAGCAACGATTTTTTGAGGCGAGCACCCTGCCCTGCGGTCGATTGAAAAATGATCGAAGGAGGATTCGCCATGACTGAAGTACAAACCCTGCTGCTCGAACGCAATGACTGGGTGCCGAACAATCCGCGTCTGCCGGTGCTGATCTATCGCCACGCGATCGCCATCGAGGGCAACGATCCCGCAGCGCGTTTCGAGCAGACGTTCGGCGCCAACGGCTGGCCAGCGCAGTGGCGCTACGGAATTTATGACTATCACCACTACCACACCGAAGGCCACGAAGTGCTTGGCGTGGCGGCCGGTCAGGCGCGGTTGATGCTGGGCGGGCCGAATGGGCAGGTCGTCGACGTCAGCTCCGGGGATGTGTTGTTGCTGCCGGCCGGGACTGGCCACTGCAATCTGGGTTCGAGTGAGGATTTTCTGGTGGTGGGCGCGTATCCGCCGGGGCAGCAGGCGGATATTTGCCGGGCCGCGCCGAGTGATGCGCAGTTGGCGCGGATCGAGGGGCTTGGGTTTCCTGAGAGTGATCCGGTGCAGGGAACCGGTGGTGCTGTTGGGCGGTATTGGATTTGATGATTCACCACATAACCCTGTAGGAGTGAGCCTGCTCGCGATAGCGGTGTATCAGCTAGAGAAGTAGTGACTGATACACCGCTATCGCGAGCAGGCTCACTCCTACAGGGGATTTGGGTTGGCAGATAAATCTGTGGGGGCTGGCACCCGCCGGAATTTTTCCCTACGGTGTCTACCTGTTCTCTCCCAGCATCGACGAGGTCCGTTTCATGAGCAATGCGTCTTACGTTCCGCCCAAGGTCTGGAAACACGAAGCCCCTTCAGGCGGCCACTTCGCCAGCATCAACCGCCCGATCGCCGGGCCGACTCATGACAAAGAGCTGCCTGTCGGCAAGCATCCGTTGCAGCTGTATTCGCTGGCCACGCCCAACGGCGTCAAAGTCACCATCCTGCTCGAAGAGTTGCTCGCGCTCGGGCACAGCGAGGCCGAGTACGACGCGTGGCTGATCCGCATTGGCGAAGGCGATCAGTTCTCCAGCGGTTTTGTCGAAATCAACCCGAACTCGAAGATTCCGGCGCTGCTGGATCGCAGTGTCGAGCCGCCGATCCGGGTGTTCGAGTCCGGCTCGATCCTGCTGTATCTCGCGGAAAAGTTCGGTGCCTTCCTGCCCAAGGATCCGGCCGGTCGTACCGAAACCCTCAACTGGCTGTTCTGGCAAATGGGCTCGGCGCCGTACCTGGGCGGTGGCTTCGGGCATTTCTACGCGTATGCGCCGGAGAAGCTCGAATACCCGATCAACCGCTTCACCATGGAAGCCAAACGGCAGCTGGATGTGCTCAACCGCCGTCTCGCCGACAACGCCTATCTGGCCGGTGACGACTACACCATCGCCGACATCGCCGTATGGCCCTGGTACGGGCAACTGGTGCGCAACAACGTCTACTCGGCGGCGGAGTTCCTCGCGGCCCATGAGTACACCCATGTGCAGCGCTGGGCGGAAGACATCGCCAAGCGCCCGGCGGTCGTACGTGGACAACGGGTGAACCGCACCTGGGGTGATGAAGACAGTCAGGTGCCGGAGCGGCACGGTGCGCAGGATCTGGACTGATTCCAGACACCGCATAACCCTGTGGGAGCGAGCCTGCTCGCGAAAGCGGAGTGTCAGACAACGCATCTGTTGATTGATACACCGCCTTCGCGAGCAGGCTCGCTCCCACTTTTGTTTGAAAAGCCACCAGATCCAAATGTGAAAAAATCATTAACTAACTGAACCGTACGGGTTTATTCCTCCGGAAACTTCCTACATACTAATGCGAATAATTCTTACATGCACTCGCATCAGTTTCGTTTGGGTCATCTTGGGGAAGCAGATAGATGTCGTTTCACACCATCCACCGCCGTTCGAACCTTTCACCTAACCTCCTCGCAATCGCCATCGGCATGGTCAGCATCGCACCTGCCCTCGCCGAAGAAACCGCCCCCACCGCGCCAGCCAATGGCCCACTGGAACTGCAAGCGACCGAAATCGGCGCTACGCAGATGAGCAGCACCACCGAAGACACGCAGTCCTACACCACCGGCCCGATGCAGACCGCGACCAAGCTGTCGCTGACCATGCGCGAAACGCCGCAGGCGGTGACGGTGATCACGCGGCAGCGCATGGACGACCAGAACATGACCAGCGTCAACGACGTGGTGCGGGGCACGCCGGGGCTGTTCCTCAGCGAGGCCAGCGGTCCGGGTCGGCAGACTTACAAGGCGCGCGGTTTCGACATCGACAACATCATGTACGACGGCCTGCCCAGCTCGTATTCGCCGTTCACCCTGGCGGTGCAGCCGAACCTGGCGATGTTCGACCGGGTGGAAATCGTCCGTGGCGCAACCGGTCTGGTCACCGGTGCCGGCAACCCGTCGGCAGCGATCAACATGGTGCGCAAGCGTCCTACCGCCGATCAGCGCGTGACCCTCACTGGCGCCGCAGGCAGCTGGGATGACTACCGTGGCGAAGTCGATGCCTCCAGCCCGCTGAACGAAAGCGGCACGCTGCGTGGCCGTGTGGTGACGTCGTATCAGGGCGCCGACAGTTTCCGCGACAAGGAAGAAAACGATCACGGCCTGTTCTATGCCATCGGTGAAGCGGACCTGAGCGACAGCACCACCGCGACCCTCGGGTTCTCGCGGCAGAACGACCAGACCAACTATTTCTGGGGTGGCCTGCCGATCGGTGAAAACGGTCATCACCTCGACTTGCCCCGCTCCACTTACCCGGGCACCGATTGGGAAAACCGCAAGCTGCAGGTCGACACCGTGTTCGGTGAAGTCGAACACCGGTTCGACAACGACTGGAAACTGCACCTCGGCGGTTCGACTTCAACGCTCGAGGGAGAATTCTCCGGCACATACCTGTCGCGCTACGACGGCCCGCTGGAAACCACCGCCTACCAATCGCACCACACCGACAAGCAACGCGCGTTCGACGGTTTTGCCAGCGGCCCGTTCGAAGCGTTCGGCCGTACCCACGAATTGGTGGTCGGCGCGAGCAATCGCGTATACGACGCGACCACCAAGGAATACTCGCCCTACGACACAGGCCTGCCGATCGGCGCGCCCAAGCCTGACTTCGTGCGCAGCGGCAAGTCGCGCAACGTCACCACCCAGGACGCGGTTTACCTGACCACACGCTTGAGCCTGGCCGATCCGCTGACGCTGATCCTCGGCAGTCGTCTGGACTGGTATGACTACGACGATCGCACTGCCGATGGCGACTTCAAGGTCACCCGCAACCTGACCCGTTATGCGGGCCTGATCTACAAGCTCGACGACCATCACTCCGTCTACGCCAGCTACACCGACATCTTCACCCCGCAAACCCAGAAAGACCTCGGCGGCAAAGTGCTTGAACCGATCGTCGGTGAAAACTACGAAGTCGGCATCAAGGGCGAATATTTCGACGGTGCCCTGAACGGCAGCGTGGCGGTGTTCCAGATGGACCAGACCAACCGCGCCACCCAGGCGGCGACCCAGCTCGGCTGCCCGGAACTGACCTGCTACGAAACCTCCGGCAAGGTTCGCGCCCAGGGCGTGGACATGGAACTGCAAGGTGCGCTGACCGAGCAATGGCAAGTCGGCGCCGGCTACACCTATACCCGCGCCCACTACATCAAGGACGAAAACCCGGCGAACAACAACCAGAAGTTCGACACCGACATGCCCGAGCACCTGTTCAAGGTCTCCACCGTGTACCGCTTCAAAGGCCCGCTGGAAAAACTGCGGGTGGGCGGCAACGTCTACTGGCAGAGCCGCATGTACAACGACATCGCCCTGGCCAACGGCAGCAGCTATCGCCTGGAACAGGGTGGCTACGCGGTCACCGATCTGATGGCCGGCTACGAGGTCAACAAACACCTCGACCTGCAGGTCAACGCCAACAACATCTTCGATCGCAAGTACTACTCGTCCATCGGTACTGACGTGACGTGGGGCTCGACAGACAACTACGGCACGCCGCGCAGCTACATGATGACGGCCAAGTACAAGTTCTGAGTCGACAGGCTCAGCACGCAGCACGACAGGCGCCGGGAGTTTTCCCGGCGCCCTTTTTTTGCACGTTCATTAGGCATGGCCGGCAATAACCGATAGTCTCTGGCGACACTTTCGCGAAGCGCCGGCCATGCCCCAGACAGATTTCTCTTCCGACCTCCAAGCCATCGGCAGCATTGACGCGGTGCCGGTGATCCTGAGCATGGTCAAGCATACGACCGGCATGCGATTCGCCGCTGTAGCGCGGGTCACCGAGAGCAAGTGGATCGCTTGCGCCGTGGATGACTCGATAGACTTCGGCCTGTTGCCCGGCGGCGAACTGGTACTGGAATCGACGATTTGTCATGAGATCCGTCAGCACCATCAGCCGGTGATCTTCGGCCATGCCAGCCAGCACCCGGTTTTCTCCACGCACCACACGCCGAAAACCTATGGTCTGGAAAGCTACATTTCGATTCCGATCATCAAGGCCAATGGCGAGTTTTTTGGCACACTCTGCGCCATTGATTCGGTTCCGGCGAACCTCGACGACCCGGCCATCGAAAAGACCCTTACCCTCTTCGCCCAACTGATCGCCATGAGCCTGGATACCCAAGGTCATCTGCACGCAACCAGAACCGCCCTGGCCGATGCCAACGAAATGGGCCGTCTGCGCGAGCAATTCATTGCGGTGCTGGGCCACGATTTGCGCACGCCACTGAGCGCCATTCGCATGAGTGCCGACCTGCTCGAAAGCAAGGCCGAGGACAAGCGCTCGCGCACGCTGCTGTCGGCGATCCGCACCAGCTCGGTACGCATGGGCGTGTTGATCGAAAACATCCTCGACTTCGCCCGCGGCCGGCTCGGCAGCGGAATTCCGGTGCAGCGCAAACTGGTCGATGACTTGCAGCAAACGCTGCGCCAGACCCTGGACGAGATCCAGGTGGCGTACCCGCAGGCGCAGTTCATTGATTCGCTTGAAGTGCCGACCGGGGTCTATTGCGACCCGCTGCGCATCAGCCAGCTGTTGTCGAACCTGCTGGGCAATGCCGTGACCCATGGCTCGACGGCCGAGCCGATTGTGCTCAAGGCGTATGCCGAGGGCGACGAGATGGTCATTTCCCTGACCAACCAGGGCGCGCCGATTCCGCCGGCGTTGATGCCGCTGCTGTTCGAACCGTTCTCGCGTTCCGAAGCGGGTCAGCGCAATGAAGGGCTGGGGCTGGGCTTGTACATTGCCGGGCAAATTGCCAATGCGCACAACGGCACTTTGAGCGTCACCTCCGACAGCAAAGCAGGCACCTGTTTCGTCGCGCGCTTCCCTGCGCGCTTCAAGTGGGTCTGAGCGCCGCTCAGGTGTTCAACGGCGTCTGCGGCGTGTCCGGGTTGAGTTGGCGCCGACGGAACTGCCCCGGCGGCTGGCCATGAATCTGGCGAAAGCGTCGGGAGAAATAGGCCTCGTCGGCGAACCCGCACAAGCGCGCCACCTCGCCCACCGAGCGCGTGCTGTTGAGCAAAAAATTGCGCGCTGCGTGCATGCGCCGCTCCAGCACCAGCTCGGTGAACGTCTTGCCGATCTCCTTGCGCAGCCAGTGCGTCAGGTAGGTCGGTGACAGATAGGTCGCAGCGGCGACTTTAATCAGGTTGAGATCAGGATCGGCGATGTTCTTCCGCAAGTATTCGAACATCCGGCTCAGGGCGTCGCGACGGCTGTTCTCGGCGGCATTCTCTTCCGCCAGACCCTTGAGCGGTTCGGCATAGAGAAAACACACGCTGCCAATCATCTGCAGCAACAGCCCCTTGAGCATTTCCCGCGTGCCGAACTGACGGTTCTCATCCAGTGCACGCATCTGCTCGATCAAGCCGCAGACCTGAGCGAAATCTTCATCGCCCAGAATGAAATCCAGATGCTCCTGAAAGCGGAACGGCGACAGCTCCGGCGCCAGCAGGATCGACACTTCTTCCAGATCCATCGGGTCGCATTGCAAATGCGGCAAGAGGAACGTCTGGGAAAAGTTGATGACGATGAAATTGCTGTCCTCGGGATGCGGAATCACATGCACGCGATGGGGCAGGATGAACGCCAGGGTGTTGCGCGGGAACGGCCGCTGCACGCTGCCGATGTGCTGCACGGTGTCGCCACCGAGGTTGATCTGGATCTGAAAATACTCATGCCGGTGAGGCGCGGTTTCAGCGCGCCGACCCTTTTTGTCGCGAATGTAGAAATCGATCAATTCGCTGCGCTGCTGCATGACGTAGGTCGGAATACGGCTGGGTGAAGACATGGGCGGGAGGTCCTCCGGGCAGTGAGGTGGCGCCTGTCATCTTGCAGGGTTGAGCGGGATGCGGCAATGAGTCATACGATGACAATGGCTTTTATGAGACAAGCCTCGCCACGCGCCTGTCCAAAAACTGAATTGCTATCGAAATTCGCATAACCGTTATTAATCAGGCGATTAAGATGCCTATGTGATCCTTTTTATCAAGACAAATCGTATTTATCTTTTTGGACAGGTTCGCCCAATCCCCATTTTTGAAGAAAAAACGTTCTAACCCGCCGGTTGATTTAGAACCGTTGTACGACCACTGTAATGACAACGCAGCCCAACCTCTTTCAAAAACAATCAAAGGTGCGCACGTCATGATCCTGCTATTCCCCCTCGCCGCCCCGCCCGACCTCCCCTTCAAGTCAATCGCAGAAAGACGTTCCTGAACGTCTGAAACCCGCGCTGCAAGCCGTTCGATCGCCTTGCCCCACACGTTGCGGGCAACGGCGTCGGCTGCTCGAAAAATCTCGACTCTTCTAACAATAACGAGGTCTCCGCATGTCCAACTCCCACTCTTCCAGTGCCACGGTGCCGCCGGTGATTGCCGGCGCACGCGATGCCGTCTCGTCGCAGCGCCTGCCCACCCGGCGGCGCTGGTTCATGCTGTCGCTGCTGCTGATTGCGACGATCATCAATTACATCGACCGGGTGAACATCTCGATTGCCGCGCCGTTCATGGCCAAGGATCTGGGCCTGGACAAGATCGAAATGGGCCTGATCTTTTCTGCCTTCGCCTGGACCTATGCCTTGGCACTGGTGCCAGCGGGATTTATCGCCGACCGGTTTGGCTCGCGCTTCACCTACGGCGTATCGCTGATCAGTTGGTCGACCGTCACCGTTTGCCAAGGCTTCGCCACCGGATTCGCCTCGCTGTTCGGCCTGCGTCTGGCGGTCGGCGCCATGGAAGCCCCGGCCTTCCCGGCCAACAGCCGGGCCGTAACGGTGTGGTTCCCGGCGCGGGAACGCGGCTTGGCCAGCAGCATTTACGTGTGCGGCCAGTACCTCGGCACGGCGCTGTTCACCGGCGCGCTGCTGTGGCTGGCGACCACCTTCGACTGGCGCCACGTGTTCTACAGCACCGGCGCACTGGGCATTGTCTTCGGTGTGCTGTGGCTGTACCTGTATCGCGATCCGCTGAACTGCAAGAAAGTCAGCCAGGAAGAATTGAAGTACATCGAAACCGGCGGCGGTCTGGTCAAGAGCAGTCAGGAACGCACCCGTTTCAACTGGCGGCAGATTGCCGAGCTGTTCAGTTATCGGCAGATCTGGGCGATCTGCATCGGCAAATTCGCCAGCACCTCGGCGCTGTATTTCTTCCTCACCTGGTTCCCGACCTACCTGATCGAAGAACGCAAATTGACCATGATCAAGGCCGGGATCTTCGCCGTACTGCCCTTCGTCGGTGCGACGGTGGGAATTCTGCTGGCTGGCATCGTTTCCGACCTGTTGATCCGTCGCGGCTACTCGATGTCGTTTGCGCGCAAGCTGCCGCTGGTGGTCGGCTCGATGCTGGGCATGTCGATCGTGCTGGTGAATTTCACCGACTCCAACCTGATCTGCATCGCCGTGCTGACCATCGCCTTCTTCGCCCAAGGTATCGCGTCTTCGTCGTGGGCGGCGGTCTCGGAAGTAGCGCCGAAAGAGCTGATCGGCCTCACCGGCGGCATCACCAGCCTGGCGGCGAACATCGGCGGCATCGTCACGCCGATCGTGATCGGCGCCATCGTCCACGCCACCGGCACCTTCGCCTATGCCTTCTGGTTCATCGGCGGCGTGGCGCTGATCGGCACGCTCTCCTACTCGTTGTTGCTCGGACGCCTGTATCGCATCGAACTGAAGGTGCGTTGAGCGGAAAAACCCGGATTTGTCCAAACGCAGGCGGCTTTCGTCCAACTTCGCCGACGCCAGCCGCCGTACGCTGCCCTTTCAAACAGGATGACCCGCAGGATGAACATGACCGAATACGTCTTTACCCCGGATCTGCCCGTAACCCTGCCGGTACTCGGCAGCGAACAACGCTTCCCCGTTGGCCGGGTGTTCTGTGTCGGGCGCAACTACCCATGGCCGGACACTCAAGGCCAGTCGCGCCAGCCACCGGTGTTCTTCATGAAACCGGCAAGTTGCGTGGTTGATGCCGTCGGCGACGTGGCCTTCCCCTCAGTGTGTGAGGATTTCGTCCACGAAATCGAACTGGTCGTCGCTATCGGCGAAGGCGGCGCCAACATTCCTGAAGATCAGGCTCTGGCCTACGTCTGGGGCTACGCCGCCGGCCTCGACCTGACCCGCCGCGATGTGCAGCGCGCGGCCAAGAGCAACGGCTTGCCGTGGGAAGGCGCCAAGGTGTTCGACGGCGCCGCGCCGATGACCGCCGTCGTCCCGGTGAGCCGCTCCGGCCATCCCGAGGGCGAGTTGTGGCTGAACGTCAACGGCGAAGAACGCCAGCGCGACAACCTCGACAGCCAGATCTGGTCGGTCAGCGAAGTGATCGCCCGCATCTCGCAATCCGTGGCCCTGCGCGCTGGCGACCTGATCATGACCGGCAGCCCCGCCGGCGTCGACAGCCTGCAACCGGGCGACGTGATCAGCGCTGGCATCGACGGCATCGGTCAATTGCAAATGCGCGTCGGCCCACGGCCCTGATCCGGCGAATTCTGAGACAAGGAGAACAACAATATGACCACCCCTTTGAAAGTCGCACTGGTCACCGGCGCCGGCAGTGGCATCGGCCGCGCAGTGGCGCTGGGCCTGATGGCCGATGGATTCACTCTCGTGCTCGCCGGTCGCCGACCCGAGCCGTTGCAAGCACTGGTCGAACTGGCGCAGAGCCAAGGTCATCAAGCACTCGCGGTACCCACTGACGTGCGTGATCCGGCCAGTGTCGACGTGCTGTTTGCGACGATTGCCGAGGTCTACGGCCGCCTCGATGTGGTCTTCAACAACGCCGGGGTCAATGCCCCCGCCGTGCCGCTGGATGAACTGACGTTCGAGCAATGGCGCAACGTGATCGACACCAACCTCAACGGCGTCTTCCTCTGCGCCCGCGGCGCGTTCGGGCTGATGCGCAAGCAACAGCCACAGGGCGGACGGATCATCAACAACGGTTCGATTTCCGCGCACACACCGCGCCCGTTCAGCAGCGCCTACACCGCGAGCAAACACGCCGTGCTCGGCCTGACCAAATCCCTGGCACTGGACGGCCGCGAATTCAACATCGCCTGCAGCCAGATCGACATCGGCAATGCCCTGACGGAAATGTCGGTGCGCATGACCAAAGGCGTGCGCCAGGCCAACGGCAGCATCGCCGTCGAGCCGATGGTCGACGTCAAACACGTCGCCGACGCGGTGCGCTACATCGCCGGCCTGCCGCTGTCGGCCAACGTCCTGAACATGACCGTCATGGCCAGCGCCATGCCGTTTGCCGGCCGCGGTTGAGCCGGCCTTTTTATTGCGTAACGAGGTAGCCATGAAGCCAGAAATCCTGCAACTGAGCCCGATCCTGATCCCGCAAATCAACGCGCGCCTGGAAGAACTGTTCACCGTACGCCGCTACTTCCAGCAGACGGACAAGCCCGCTTATATAGAGGAACACGGCGCCAACATCCGCGGCGTCATCACCGGCGGCCACACCGGCATCAGCCAGGCGCTGATGGCGCAACTGCCAAACCTGGAAGTGGTCGCGGTCAACGGCGTTGGCACCGACGCCGTCGACCTCGCCTACGCCCGCGACCGCGGCATCCGCGTCACCGCCACCATCGGCGCCCTCACCGAAGACGTCGCCGACCTCGCCATCGGCCTGCTCATCTCGGTCTGCCGCGGCCTGTGCACCAGCGACCGCTACGTACGCTCCGACCAATGGCCGCAAAGCCCAACCCCTCTCGCGCCCTTGCCACTGGCCCGACAAGTCTCCGGTATGCGCATCGGCATCGTCGGCATGGGCCGCGTCGGCCGCGCCATCGCCACCCGCGCCGCCGCCTTCGGCTGCCCGATCAGCTACACCGATCTGCACCCCATGAGCGACGTCCCCCACACCTTCGTCGCCGACCTCAAACAACTGGCCCGCGACAGCGACGCCCTGATCCTCGCCGCCGCGGCGGACAAGGGCGAAGCGATTATCGACGCGAAAGTGCTGCAAGCGCTGGGCAAGGACGGTTACCTGGTCAACGTCGCCCGGGGCAAACTGGTGAACGAAACGGATCTGATCGCCGCCCTTGCGGCTGGCGAGATTGCCGGGGCTGGGCTGGATGTGTTCGTCGATGAGCCGAATGTGCCAGAAGTTTTGTTTGGCAACGAACAGGTGGTGCTGCAACCGCATAGGGCGAGTGCAACATTGCAGACGCGTACGCGGATGGGGGAAATGGTGGTGGCGAGTCTGGTAGATACGTTTGCGGGAAAAGTGCCGGCTGGGTGTGTGACTGGGTGAACGGGTTCCGGAGCGCTGTTCGTGATCGCGGCACACACCGCCTTCGCGAGCAGGCTCGCTCCCACAGGTTTGATTGCGTACATTCAGTGAGAAATGGGGCGTCTGTCAGGCCGCCTTCGCTGGAAAGCCAGCTCCCACAGGTTTTTGTGGCGTGGACAGGAATTGGCCAACACCCAACGTCCAATGCAGGCTTGCTCTCCACAAAAGCAAAAGCAAAGGCCAGATCAAAAGATCGCAGCCTTCGGCAGCTCCTACAGTTGGATCGCGCTCCACTCAAAAACAGGTCGGCTACCAGGCCGCCTTCGCGAGCAGGCTCACTCCTACAGAAAATCAAAAGATCGCAGCCTTCGGCAGCTCCTACAAACAATGAGCGCAAGCTCGAGTTCCGCTTTTGATCCTGGAGCCCGTCGGCAGGCTGAGCGGAGGGATTGATCCGGGCGTGGGAGCGCAGCGACCGTACGACGCAGTCGGACACAGCGAGTGTAGGTGCAGCGAAGCAAACCGGAGCCGCTGCGCCAGGATCGATCCCGCAGCGAAGGAACCCCGAGCCTAAGCGAGCGGGCCGAACGTCAGGGCACAGACCTTTGGTTACTTTGGGGCGTTTGCCAAAGTGACCCGCTGTAAGAGCGGAACCATAAGAAGCCGTTACCGCAGAAACGGATATACACCCAAACCCAAAAGGAGCATGGTCGGCCCAAAGGCCGCCAAGCCCCCAAAAAAAACCCCACAACCGGAAAACCAGTGTGGGGCCAAAAAATTGGTTGGTTGCGGCCAACCAAAGGAGCTCTGTAAAAAACCACCCAAGCGCTCAGATCAAATGCAATCCTGAGCCGCCCGCTCAAAACTCGACGGCAACAAATTCGACGCCAGCAAATGCCGCTCATAAATGAACACCTTGCCACCCTTCCCGGCCTTGTAGGCCTCCAGCACGTTATCCGCCGACACCTTGCTCGGCACCACAATCCGATAACTGCGCTGACTCTGCGAAACCGTCGGATTCAACGCACTGCCCTGCAACTTCGGCACCACACACTCAGCGTATTGCGCAGGCGTCTTGCTGGTCTGCAACGTCAGGGTCGGATCGTTCGGTGCCGAAGCACAACCAGCGAGCAACAGGGAAGCCAAAGCCATGGCAGGCACGAATAAAGCACGCATCGGGGGTAATCCTGAAAATAAAGGTTCGGTTCAACCGGCAACGGTTCGACTTCACGGCATCGCCGCTGCCATTCAATTTTTTTTGAGAATCAGCTCGACGCCACCAAGGCCTTGAGCGATACATCGAATTGCTTCAGCGCGTCGAGTTGCAGGTCACGCTGCTGATTGATCTGTGCAGCGACTTGCGGCGCCGCCTGGTTGTGCACCCAGACCGAAGGCAGCTCTCGCTCGATCGCTCCTTCGGCCTTGCCGATGTATTGCAGATCGGCGTCGTAGAACCGCGCGGAAAAGCGCGCCTCGACCAGACTGTTGCGCTGGGTCAGCAAGCGATTGAAGGTGTCGAGCTTGACCACCACATCCGGATGGGCCTGCACCAGCGCATCGAGATTGTCGTAAACAGTCACCGAGACGAACTGCTGCTGCAGCGAACTCACCAGCCAGTCGAGCGCCAGTTCCGGATCGGAGCTGCCGACAAAGGCGTCGCGGATTCGCGAGTCCAGCGCGTCTTTCGCGCCGTTCAGCGCCATGTCGTGGTAGCGCTCCAGGTATTGCAGGTTCTGCAGCGTGTTCTCGCTGAGCAATACACCCACGGTCTGCGTGTGCTGCAACGCCGAGGTGCTGGCGGCGATGGGTTGCAGGTGACACGACCGGGCGTCGTCTGCGTAAGCCGGTGCGGTCACCAACCCGCCCATCAGCAGGGCGATCATTGCCAGTCGAGTCAGAACGTTCATCGCGCAATTTCCTTGAGCTGCGTCTTCGATGGAGGCGATTTTCCGCCGATCGCCGGCAAAGCAGAACTTGCGTTTCTTGATGGTCACTATTACTTCCAGCAATAGTTGCGTGCCACGCAGACTGATGCACACTGGACCTACCAAAAAAATGATGAGGGTCTCGCCTTGAGAACGTTTGATCTGATCCGTGACGCCGTGCTGCCCGAATATCGCGAGCGGGTGGCGGAATACCTGGTCCAGTACGAAACCGTGCTGCTGGACAAAAACACCGACGATGCGCAATTGATCCGCGACACCGCTCACCAACTGCGCGGTTACCTGCGCGGGCTCAATACCACGCGGGTGCTGGGCATGGCCTACTGGGAAGAGCTCGATCGCCGTGTTGTCGACACCTGGCTACGCCCGCAAGAGTGAATGCTGGAGCGCCAGTGGTCTGCCCGGCAAAGCTTCCCCTGCGAAAAACCTGACCAAACGCTTACAATCGCAGGCCTATTGCCATACAGACAGGCCTGCCCGGAAATGCCGCTCGACCCGCCAACGATGCTGACCATCACGATCGCCCTCGCAGCCGCTGCCGCGCTGTACCTGGCGGTCGAGTGGCGCAGTATCCGTGAGCCTTCGCTACTGTTCTGGAGCGCCGGTTTCGCCACCATCACTATCGGCTCAACCCTCGCCCTGCTGCGCAGCAGTGGTTTTCTGCTGCTGGGCATCTGGTTCGCCAATGGCCTGCTGGTGACCGCACACTTCTTTTTCCTGCTCGGCGTGGCACGCTTCACCCAGGCCCGACTGTCGCCGGCGTGGTACCTGATTTTCGCGACGTGGCTGATCATGCTGTTATTGCCGGACGGACCGCTGTGGTCCAAAGCCATGCTGGTGGCCAACTCGCTGCTGGTGGCGATTCCCACACTCAAGGCCAGTTCGCTGCTGCGTCCGCACGGCAAATCATTGAGCGTCGGCGCGGTGCAATTGCGTTATGTGCTGCTCGGCCACGGCATCTTTTATGTCGCCAAGGCCCTGACCGTAGTGATCCCCGGCACGCTGATCGATCTGGCGGCGTTTCGCGGCGAGATCATTCAGATCTCGCTGGTCGAAGGCGCCATGGCGATCATGCTGATCGCCCTGTCGATGACCGGCACCGAACGTTATCGCCGGGAAAAGCAGATCGCCCGCCTCGCCGAGCGCGATCCGCTCACCGCCCTCTACAACCGCCGCGCCCTGGAAAAACGCACGCCACGCCTGCTGGCCGGGGTTTGCGCGCAACGCCCGGGTGCGCTGTTGTTGATCGATATCGACAACTTCAAACTGGTCAACGATCAGTACGGGCACATCGCCGGCGACCGCTTGCTGATCGCCTTGAGCGAAATGATCCGCGCCCGGCTGCCGGCCCATGCGCTGACCGCGCGCCTGGGCGGCGATGAATTCCTGATGCTGCTCAACGACGCTTCAGCCGAAGCTATTCTTGAACTGGGCAATGCCTTGCGCGAACAGTTTCTGGCCTTGGCGTCGCACACCTATCCCACGTCTGCTGCGGTGACCCTGAGCATCGGCGCTACCCTGTTCGACAGACCACCGGCCAGTCTGGATGCGCTGATCGAACTGGGCGACGCCGCGCTCTACGAGTCCAAACGCGGCGGCCGCAATCGCTTGCGCCTGTCCGGCCTTGCCACCCCAGGATGATCCCCGCCATGTCCAGCCACGACACCCCACTGCAAGACCTCGCCGCCCCCGAAGGCGTTTTGCTACGGCTGCGGCGGCCGCAACCCGCACGGCCTGCACGTCAAAAGCCGCTGGGACGACGACGGCCGCCATGTGATCGCCGAACACCTGCCTGAAGCCCAATACTGCGGCTGGCCGGATCTGGTTTACGGCGGACTGATCGCGATGCTGGTCGACTGTCACTCGAACTGGACCGCGATGGCCTGGCACTACCGCGCGGAAAACCGCGAAGCCGGCAGCCTGCCGCGCATCGACTGCGTCACGGGCAACCTCGGGATCAAGTTCATCAAGCCCACACCGATGGGCGTACCGCTGCTCTTGCGCGCGCGGGTCGAAGGTGAGGTCGGGCGCAAGACCCGGGTGATTTGCGAGGTGTATGCCGGGGAAGTGCTGACGGCGGTGGGCGATTCAGTGTTTGTGCGGGTGGATACGGGGCAGTTGGCAGATGCAGCGCATGGCCGCTAAAGCCAAAGCCCCTCACCCTAGCCCTCTCCCAAAGGGAGAGGGCTAGGGTGAGGTGTCTTGTGGAAATACGCCGACCTGGGAAACCGAGTCGAACTCAAATTCTGAAAAGCTTGAAAATCGGCTCCCTCTCCCTCGGGAGAGGGCTGGGGTGAGGGGCTGCGGTTCAAGCCACGCAGCCATACTCAAGCCGAAAGCGAAACGTTCTGAGCCAGCTCTTCAACGCGACAAAGCCGCCACACCCGCCCGCGCCGCATGCAGCTTTTTATAGCTCTCGATCAAGCGCAAATGCCGATCCAGCCCTTCCAGCTTCATGCTCGTCCGCGTCAAACCGTAAAAGCGCACGCTGCCATTCACCGATCCAATCGCCGCATCCATGCGCTCGTCACCGAACATCCGGCGGAAATTGGCCTCGTAATCCTCCAGCTCAAGGTCTTCATCCAGCTCCATCTCCAGCACCACGTTGACTGCCTGATAGAACAAGCCGCGTTCAACGGTGTTGTCGTTGTACTGCAGGAACGCCTCCACCAGATCCTTGGCCTCGTCAAATTTTTGCAACGCGAGGTAGATCAGCAAGCGCAGTTCCAGGATCGTCAGCTTGCCCCACGGCGTGTTGTCGTCGAACTCGATGCCGATCAGCGTAGTGATATCGGTGTAGTCGTCCTGCTCGCTGCGTTCCAGGCCCTGGACCAGATTGCGCAGGCCAACCTTGCTGAGGTTGTGCAAATTGAGGATGTCGGCGCGGAATTGCAGGGCTTTGTTGGTGTTGTCCCAGATCAGGTCTTCGATCGGGTAGATCTCCGAATAATCCGGCACGAGGATGCGGCAGGCCTTGGCGCCGATGTGCTCGTAGACCGCCATGTAGGCTTCCTTGCCCATGTCTTCGAGGATGCCGAACAGGGTCGCGGCTTCTTCGGCGTTGGAATTTTCGCCCTGGCCGGAGAAGTCCCACTCGACGAATTCGAAGTCTGGTTTGGCACTGAAGAAGCGCCACGACACCACACCGCTGGAGTCGATGAAGTGCTCGACGAAGTTGTTCGGCTCGGTGACCGCCTGCCCGGAGAATGTCGGCTGCGGCAAGTCGTTGAGGCCTTCGAAACTGCGGCCCTGCAACAGTTCGGTCAGGCTGCGTTCCAGCGCGACTTCCAGGCTCGGGTGCGCGCCGAATGAGGCGAAAACACCGCCGGTGCGCGGGTTCATCAGGGTCACGCACATGACCGGGAATTCACCGCCCAGCGAGGCGTCCTTGACCAGCACCGGGAAGCCCTGCTCTTCCAGGCCTTTGATGCCGGCGAGGATGCTCGGGTATTTCTCCAGCACCTCCTGCGGGACATCCGGCAGGGCCATTTCGCCTTCGAGGATTTCGCGTTTTACTGCACGCTCGAAAATCTCCGACAGGCATTGCACCTGCGCTTCGGCCAAGGTGTTGCCGGCGCTCATGCCGTTGCTCAGGTAGAGGTTTTCGATCAGGTTGGACGGGAAGTACACCACTTCACCGTCCGACTGGCGCACGAACGGCAGCGAGCAGATGCCACGCTGGGTGTTGCCGGAGTTGGTGTCGTACAGGTGCGAGCCACGCAGTTCGCCGTCACGGTTGTAAATGCCGAGGGTGTAGTCGTCGAGAATCTCGCTCGGCAGCTCGTCCTTCGGTCCGGGCTTGAACCATTTCTCGTCCGGGTAATGCACAAACTCGGCATTGGCGATGTCTTCGCCCCAGAACTGGTCGTTGTAGAAGAAGTTGCAGTTCAGGCGCTCGATGAACTCGCCCAGCGCCGAAGCCAGTGCGCCTTCCTTGGTCGCGCCCTTGCCGTTGGTGAAGCACATCGGCGAATGTGCGTCGCGAATATGCAGCGACCAGACGTTCGGCACGATGTTGCGCCAGGAGGCAATTTCGATCTTCATGCCGAGGTCAGCAAGGATCTTCGACATGTTGGCGATGGTCTGTTCCAGCGGCAGGTCCTTGCCGGCAATGTAGGTGCCCGCCTGGGAATCGGACTGCGGCATCAACAAGGCCTGGGCATCGGCGTCGAGGTTGTCGACTTCTTCGATGATGAACTCGGGGCCGGTCTGCACCACTTTCTTTACGGTGCAGCGGTCGATGGAACGAAGGATGCCCTGGCGATCCTTGTCGGAGATGTCTGCGGGCAATTCCACCTGAATCTTGAAGATCTGGTTGTAGCGGTTTTCCGGGTCGACGATGTTGTTCTGCGACAGGCGAATGTTCTCTGTCGGGATGTTGCGCGTGTCGCAGTACAGCTTGACGAAGTAAGCCGCGCACAAGGCCGACGACGCCAGGAAGTAGTCGAACGGCCCCGGTGCCGAGCCATCGCCCTTGTAGCGGATGGGCTGATCGGCGATCACCGTGAAGTCGTCGAACTTGGCTTCAAGTCGAAGGTTGTCGAGAAAGTTGACCTTGATTTCCATGCGGGATTACCAGAATACGGCTAAACGAATGGCGGCCATTATCCGGTTTTTGTGCGGGAAGTCTCGCCCTTTCGGGATTCGCCGCTGGCCGGCGATGCTGGAAATCCCGTGGGATTCGCTACACTTTGAACAAATCAGGCGATGTCATAGAACAACAATCTGAACATTGTGCCCGCGCCATTGTTCTAGATTCACAAGACACCGGATCAAGGACGAGCACATGGCCGTAACACTCGCTGCGCAGCCAATCCCCACCCCGCAACGCGCCGTAACCCGACGCCTGGCCATCGCCGTTGGCGCGCTGTTTGTTGCCGGTGTGATAGCCGCCATCAGCACCTTGCTTGGCATCGCCAAAACCCTCGATAGCAAAGACCTGGAACAGAATCAGTTCTATTCCGTGCGGGCGGTGGAGAACCGCATCACCGCGTCGAAAAACTACATCACCAGTTACGCCTACTGGACCCGCGCTTTTGAGGCGTTGAGCGGGCCGGTCGACACCGAATGGGCGTACACCGAACAGAACATGGGCAAGACCCTGTTCACCACCGATGGCTATGACGGCGTGTTCGTCCTTGATCGCAAGCGCACCAAGTACGCAGTGATTCGAGGGCAGATGGTCGAGACCGACGTGTCCACGGTGCTGCAAGCCTCCGCCCCGGCGCTGGTCGAGCAAGTGCTGGGACAGCCCGACCTGACCAAACCGGTCAGCAGCTATTCGCTGTTCGAAGGCTGGCCGGCGCTGATCACCGCTGCCGCAATCATCCCCAACGATGAACGCCCGCTGGATGAACTGAGAAACACCTCGGTACTGGTGTTCGTCGACAAGCTGACCCCGACCAAACTGCGCAAGATCGGCAGCGGTTATGGCCTGACCAATCTGACCCTTGCCCCGGACGAAACGATTGAATCCGGTCAGCCGCGTGTGCCACTCGACAGCACCGGCTACAGCCTGGTCGCCGACCTGCAGCGACCCGGCCAGCAACTGTTGTGGTCGCTGGTGCCACCGCTCGGCGCGACGTTTCTGGTGTTGATGCTGCTCACCGCCTATTTCTTCCGCCACGCCTTGCGCTCATCGCAATACGTCGACAACAGCATTCATGCCATGCAGGCGTCGAATCAGGCACTGGAGACGGCCAATCATGCGCTCGAAGCCAGTGAGGAACGCTTTCGTGCGGTTGCCGAAGCGGCCTCGGACTGGATTTGGGAAGTCGATGGTCAACTGGCGCTGACGTACCTGTCGGCGCGGTTCAGCGAGGTGACCGGCTACCCACAGGCCTTCTGGCTGGGGCAAGACATTGGTGAGTTGCTGACGTGCGATACCACGCCGCTGGAACTGTGGCTGCGCAAACTCAGCGAAGAAAACAGCGCGGGGGATTTGCGCTGCACCTACCGCGACCACTCCGGGCAACCGCGTCACTGCCGGCTCTCCGCACGGCCGATTTTCGACAAGGACAGCGTCGTCGGCTATCGCGGTACCGCCAGCGACATCACCGACGAGGTCGCCGCCCACGCGCAGATCCAGCACCTGTCGATGCACGACGCCCTCACCGGTCTGCCCAACCGCAACAAACTGGCGCGGTATCTGGATGAAGTGCTGATATTGAAAGAACACGCGCCGGCGCTGTCGCTGCTGATGATCGATCTGGACAACTTCAAGCCGATCAACGATTCCCTCGGCCATCCGGCCGGTGATGCGGTATTGCAGGAAGTCGCCACGCGTCTGCGCGAATGCACCCGTGAAAACGACATCGTCGCGCGCCTCGGCGGCGACGAGTTTGTCGTGGTGCTCAACGGCATGGACAGCCATCACGAGATCGACAAGTTCTGCACACGGCTGATCGGCAGCCTGCATCAGCCGATCAATTACGAGCAGCATCCGCTGCATATCGGCGCCAGTATCGGCATCGCTCTGAGCCGTCGTCACGGCTTCGTCGCCAGCGACCTGATTCGCTATGCCGACATTGCGCTGTATCAGGCCAAGTCCGACGGCAAGAACACTTGGTGCTATTTCGAAGCGCACATGAGCGACCAGATCCAGACGCGCCGGCAAATGGAAGATGACCTGCGCCATGCGCTCAAGCACAACGAGTTCGTTCTGCACTATCAGCCGCGTTACAAAGTAGATGGCAAACAGATTGTTTCGGTCGAAGCGCTGGTGCGCTGGCAGCACCCGACCCAAGGTTTGCTCGGGCCGGACGTGTTCATTCCGCTGGCCGAGCAGACCGACCTGATCGTGCCGCTGGGGCGCTGGGTCCTGCGCGAAGCCTGCGAAACCGCGCTGGACTGGCCCCATGACATTCTCCTTTCGGTCAACCTTTCGCCTGCGCAATTTGCCCTTAGCGATGTGGTCGAGGACGTTCGCGAAGTGTTGGTCGACACGCGCTTCCCCGCCAGTCGCCTGGAACTGGAGATCACCGAGAACGTGATGCTCAACGACACCGATGGCGCGCTCACCACCATGAACCAGCTCAAAGAACTCGGTGTACGCCTGAACATGGACGACTTCGGCACTGGCTATTCATCCCTCGGTTACCTGCGCGCCTATCCATTCGACGGGATCAAGATCGACAAACGTTTCATCGCCTCGATCAGCAGCGGCACCAATGATCGCGCCGTGGTGCAGGCGATCATTGGCCTGGGCAAGGCCATGGGTTTGACGGTGACTGCCGAAGGCGTCGAGACCGAGGAGCAACTGGCGATTCTCGGCAAGGATCAATGCAACGAGGTGCAGGGTTATTTCATGAGTCGGCCGATCGACAAAGCGGCGTTTGCTGATCTGTTACGCGCTTCGAGATTGTCGCCAGTCAGCAAAAAAGGCCGGGTGACCTGAGTCTCAACTGTGCTCGGCAACTCGAACCTTGCCGCTGAATACGCGAAAGCCGAAGGTGTTGTAGGCCAGAGTGATCGGGATCAGCACGGCGAAACCGACCAGCATGAAGATCTGGCTGGTCGGGCCGGAAGCGGCTTCGCTCAAGGTCAGATCCGGCGGAACGATGAAGGGATACAGAGCGACCAGCATCAGTGCGAAGGCCAGGATGAAGACGCCCAGTGCGGCGAACAGGGGCACGCAATCGAAGCGGCTGCGCAAACCATTGATGAACACCATCGCTAAAGCGCTGACGACCATCCCCGCTGGCAGCCACAGCCAGATACTGGCAAGCCGCCGGGCGTATTGCGGCTGTAACGTTGCCGTCCAACCGATCAGCACCATCAGTAACGCCACGACGACCAGCGCCAGCACGCGGGCCTGACGCGCCGAGCGTCGTTGCAGTTCATCCTCGGTGCGCCAGTACAACCAGCACGTCCCCAGGCAGAGATAACCCAGCACCAGCACCAGACCGCAAAACATCGGGAACGGGTTCAGCCAGTCGCGGCCATCGCCAATGTAATGCCCGCCCTGATGCGCAACGCCCTGCACGAGGGTGCCAAGCACCATGCCCTGGACAAATCCGGTCAGCAACGAAGCCAGCGCCAGTACGCCGTCGACGATTCTTTTGCGCTGTTCGTTCGCTGCGTAGTCGCGGAACTCCAACGCCATGGCGCGTGCAATCAAGGCGAGAAACATCACGATGAAAGGCACATACAGCGCCGGCAGCAGAATCGCGTACGCCAGCGGAAACAACGCCAGCAGCCCACCACCGCCGAGCACCAGCCAAGTCTCGTTGGCGTCCCACACCGGCAGAATCGTCACCGCCATGGCCCGCCGTTGCCGACTGCAACGGGTGAGGCCCATCAGCATGCCGACGCCCAGATCGGTGCCGTCGAGCAATACGTAGTTCATTACCGAGAATGCCAGCGCGGCAGCGCACAACAGCGTCAGCCAGTCCGTGCCCATGTGTGCGCCTCCTCAGTGCCCGGTTTCGTCCGCAAGGGTTGGCTGCGGCCCCGGTTGATCCGGCTGCGGCGGCTCACGCAACAGGCGCAGCAACACCCACAGGCCGATACCGAAGACCAGCAGATAAAACAGCAGAATCAACCAGGTCGACCCGACGACTTGCGCCCTGGAGACTGACGACAGACTGTCTGACGTGCGCATCAGCCCATAGACCGTAAACGGTTGTCGCCCCACTTCAGTAACCACCCAGCCACTGAGCATCGCCAGAAACCCGGCTGGCGCCAATAGCACGCAAGCACCCAGCCATCCGCGCGCGGTGTACAGGCGATTGCGCCGACGCAGAACCAGGCTGACCACGCCCTGACCGAGCATCAGCAGCCCCAGACCGACCATCAGCCGAAACGCAAAAAACACTGGCGCGACGGGCGGGATGTCCTCAGCCGGGAATTCATCAAGCGCGGCGATGGTGCCAGTCAAATCGTGATGCAAATACAACGAGCCGATGCGTGGAATGGCGACTTCCCAATGATTGCGCCGCTCGTCCATATCCGGCCAGGCGAACAGCCGCAGCGGCTCCCCTGCCCCCGGCGCCGGCCGCGTCCACGAGCCTTCGATGGCCGCCACTTTCTGCGGCTGAGCGTGGAGACTGTGCCGACCGTGCAGATCACCGACGACAAGCTGCACCGGCATCAGCACGGCAATCATCCACAGCGCCATGGAGAATTGCAGCCGAGCGCGCGGATTCTCTGATCCTTTGCGCAACTGCCAGGCGCTGATGCCGGCAATCAGCGTTGCACTGCCGATGAACACCGCGAGCAGCATGTGCAGCAGACGATACGGAAACGACGGATTGAAAATGATCGCCCACCAATCCTCGGCGAGGAAACGCCCGTCGGCGCTCATCGCATAGCCGGCGGGGGTGTGCATCCAGGAATTGGCGGAAAGGATCCAGAACGCGCTGATCAGCGAGCCCAGCGCCACCGCGCAGGTGGCGAAAAAGTGCAGACGCGGACCGACCTTCTTCAGGCCGAACAACATGATGCCGAGAAATCCCGCTTCAATGAAAAACGCCGCCATCACCTCGTAGAACATCAGCGGGCCAAGGACATCGCCAGCCTGCACTGAGAGCCGAGACCAATTGAGGCCGAACTGGTATTCCAGAATCAATCCCGACGCCGTGCCCACCGCAACGTTCAGCGTAAACACCTTGAGCCAATAGCGGTAAACATCCAGATAAACCTGGCGCCCGGTCCTTAACCACAACGCTTCCAGCACCATGAGGAAATTCGCCAGACCGATGCTGAACGCCGCCAGCACGATATGGAAGCTGATCGTGATCGCGAACTGGGCGCGGGCCGCCATCAGGGCCGAATCGACAGGCTCCATTCATCAGCCGCTGTAGAACACAGCAAGCTTGTTGCCTTCGGGGTCGCGCAAATAGGCCACATAAAAGTCCGGCGTGTAGGCCTCGCGAGTGCCCGGTGGGCCTTCGTCGGTGCCGCCGCTGTCCACCCCCACCCTGTGCACCTGATCGACCTTTTGCCGGGAGTCGGCGCGAAACGCCGGCATCATGCCGTTGCCCGGCGTTGCTCGCTCGCCATTGAAAGGTTTTGAAATGTGTACGCTGCCGGGTCCGTTGGACTTGTCGAGGCAATCAGGCAGGTAGAAACAGTAATGCTCTTCGCGATCATGCCGGTAGCCAAGCGGCGTCAGGATCGCCTTGTAAAAAGCCGCCGAACGCTCGACATCGTTGGCGCCGATAAACAGATAACTGAGCATGGGAAGTCCTCCGATGGCAGTTTTCAGCCGTGCGTTTCTTCCTGGTTGTGGGTAAACACGTTACCGGCATCGCGCACCAATTGGCGCCATTCGGCGCTGGTAATCAGGCCTTGCTCCTCCATCTCGTCGGCGGCCTTGAGCAACTCGTCATATTGCTGCTCCGGATCCAGAGCGGCTTCTGCCTGCTCCGCCATCTTGCGCCAGGCCGCCAGTGATGCCTTTTTCTGCTGATCGAACATACGGGTATCTCCTGAGGGACTTACCCGGTAGAAAAAACAGCGAGAAGGAGGTTCAGGGCAGACGACGGATGGAGGTTAATGCACAGAACGTGGTCGGAATGAGCCTGCTCGCGATAGCGGTATATCTGCCAGATTGAATGTGAATGTGCCTCCGTCATCGCGAGCAGGCTCACTCCCACAGAAAAGCAAAAGCGAAATCAAGATCAAAAGATCGCAGCCTTCGGCAGCTCCTACAGTTGGATTGAGCACAACCTCAAGATCAGGTCGGCTGTCAGGCCGCCTTCGCGAGCAGGCTCACTCCCACAGAAAAGCAAAAGCAAAATCAAGATCAAAAGATCGCAGCCTTCGGCAGCTCCTACGGTTGGATCGCGTACTCCCTCCAAAAACAGGTCGGCTGTCAGGCCGCCATCGCGAGCAGGCTCGCTCCCACAGAAAAGCAAAGCAGCGCAGCTGCCCGCGGCGAAGCCGCACCACTCAACAATGAGCGCAAGCTCGAGTGCCTTTGATCTACGGGCGACGTCGGAAGGCTGAGCGGAGGGATTGATCCGGGCGTGGGAGCGAAGCGACCGTACGACGCAGTCGGACACAGCGAGTGTAGGTGCAGCGAAGCAAACCGGAGCCGCTGCGCCAGGATCGATCCCGTAGCGAAGGAACCCGAGCCTGCGAGGGCCGAACGCAGGAGCAAGCCTTTTCGGTTACCTTTTCGGCGTCTGGAAAAGGTGACTCGCCTTAAGGGCGAAACCGCCAGCCGCAGCACCGAAAAAAACGGATATCCCCCCAAAACCCCAGCGCATGGTCGGCCCAAAGGCCGCCAAGCCCCCCAAAAAAACCGGCAAATGTCAAAACCGCTCAGCCACCCGCTTATACGGATAATCCGGCTCCCGGTACTTGCCCGGCTTCTGCCGTTTCGGCAATTCGACCTTGTCACGCTTCACCTCTTCATAAGGGATGCGACTGAGCAGATCGGTAATGATGTTCAGCCGTGCGCGACGTTTGTCATTGGAGTCGGCCACCATCCACGGCGCCCGATCGGTATCGGTGTGCTTGAACATCTCGTCCCGCGCCCGTGAATAGTCGAACCAACGGCTGTAGGATTTCAGATCCATCGGCGTCAGTTTCCAGATCTTGCGCCCGTCATTGATTCGCGCTTCGAGCCGGCGGGTCTGCTCTTCGGGGCTGACCTCAAGCCAGTACTTGAGCAGGATCACCCCCGAATCGACGATGGCGTTTTCCACCCACGGGATCGACTTGAGAAACTTGTCGGCCTGTTCCTCGGTGCAAAAACCCATGACCCGCTCGACACCGGCGCGGTTGTACCAACTGCGGTCGAAGATCACCACTTCACCGCCCGCCGGCAGGTGCGGAAGATAGCGCTGCACATGCATCTGGCTCTTCTCGCGATCGGTTGGCGCCGGCAGCGCGACAACGCGAAACACTCGTGGGCTCACGCGCTCGGTAATCGCTTTGATCGTGCCGCCCTTGCCGGCACCATCGCGGCCTTCAAAGACGATACACACCTTGACACCTTTGGCGATGACCCACTCCTGCAGCTTGACCAGCTCCACGTGCAGCTTGCGCAATTGGTCGAGGTAGTCCTTGTTTTTCAAGCGCGGGCGTTCTATGGCCTTTGCGGGTTTCTTCCTGTCTTTCGCCATGAATCGATCCTCGCGCTTCAACAGCCCAGTGAAATTGTTTATTGACCCTAAAGGCCTGATCCGTGAGGTTAGTCCACGCCCGGTTGTTTGCCATTGCCGGGGAAAAAAGCCGGATCATCATGTGTTTCCTGCGTTTGTTCTGACGTCGCACTGTTCATTGCCCGATCCCCTGTTTGCTGGAGTTTTTCGATGCCGTCGTCCAAATCACTGCCCACTGCCCTGCTCGGTCTGGCCCTGGCCTGTCCGGCAATGGCCGAGACCCAGGGTCTGGAGCTGGGGCAAGTGCTGATTTCGGCGGATGAGCGCAGCGGCACGGATGCAGCGGTCGAAGAGGCTCGCGAACGCCTCGAACAGGTGCCCGGCGGCAGCAACATGGTCGACATGCGCCAGCCATTGCAGGGCCGCGTGGCCAGCAATCAGGACGTGCTGGCCTTTCAGCCAGGGGTGTATGCGCGGTCGGCGGGCAACGAAGGCGTGAAGATTTCCATCCGCGGATCGGGGATCAACCGCGCACCCGGCGCCCACGCCTCGGGGCTGTATACGATGCTCGATGGCCTGCCGTTGACCGGCCCCGGCGGCACTCCATATGAATTGCTCGAGCCGCTATGGGTCGACCATGTCGAAGTGCTGCGCGGCGCCAACGGCTTTGATCGCGGCGCGCTGGCGCTGGGCGGCGCTATCGATTACGTCAGCCACACCGGTTACACCGCGCCAAAACTGCAAGTGCGCTACGCCACCGGCAGCCATGGTTATCAGCAAAGACAGGTCAGCTCCGGGCAAGTGCTGGGGGATTTCGATTACTACGTGTCGCTGACCGGTGCCGACGCTGATGGCTATCAGGACCACACCGCCAGTGAAAGCAAAGGCCTGATCGCCAACTTCGGCTATCGCTTCAACCCGAACCTGGAAACCCGCTTCTTCTTCCGCTACCGGGAAACCGACAACGACCTCGCCGGCCGCGTGACCAAACATTCCATCGAACACAGTCCTCGGGCAGCCAACCCGGCGTATGTGGCGCGCGACGACAGCCGCAAACAACCCGGCAGTACCTTCATCGGCAACAAGACCACGTTCTACCTCGATGACGATTCGAGCATCCAGACCGGCCTCGTCTACCACGACTACCCGATGGATTTGCGCGAAGGCCCGAACCGGCTGAAGGTGGCTTACACCGACGTCAGCGGCACCTTCGACTACAAGCGCCGCGACACCCTGTTCGGCCTGGAAAGCCGCAGCACTGTCGGGCTGCGCGTCACCAAGCACCTGCCCAACGATGGCGCCAGCGAGTTCGTGCGCATCCCGAGCGGCAACACCGCCAGCTATGCACCGGGCACGCGTATGCGCAACTTCACCTATCAGGGGTCGGACACCGTGCTGCATTTCGGTAACGACCTGGAAATCGCCGACGACCTCTGGCTGACCACCGGCCTCGCCGCCATCTACACCCGCCGCGAGAGCGCCGTGACCTACCCGCAGGGCGGCGGCAAAACCAGTCTCAACGACTGGGACTACGCCCCGCGCATCGGCCTGCGCTACCAGATCACACCGGACGTGCAAGTGTTCGGCAACCTCAGCCGCTCCGTCGAAGCACCCCATCCGTGGTCATTGATCTACAGCTCCAACGTTCGCTTCCCTGCCGGCAACGGTGCCGCCACCGGCACCCAGCGCGACCCGATCGAACTGCAAAACCAGACTGCCACCACCCTGGAACTCGGCGGCCGTGGCGACAGCGCCTTCGGCGAATGGAGCCTTGCCTGGTAC
The DNA here is from genome assembly GCF_030209115.1 of Pseudomonas sp. FR229a. Classification (NCBI taxonomy): domain Bacteria; kingdom Pseudomonadati; phylum Pseudomonadota; class Gammaproteobacteria; order Pseudomonadales; family Pseudomonadaceae; genus Pseudomonas; species Pseudomonas sp. FR229a. Next base: position 45,903 of record NZ_JARVSP010000039.1, read on the forward strand.
TACGCGCAAGTTCGTCACGAACTGCTCTCGGTACTGCCCGACGCCAACGCCGTCACGCCTTACGAACTCAACGCCAGCCCGACCGTTCACCAAGGCATCGAGGCCAGCCTCGACAGCAAACTCTGGACCGCCGCCGACGGGCGCCAGTTGAGCTTGCGCCAGGCCTACACGTTCAGCGATTTCCACTACCGCGACGATGAACACTTCGGCGACAACCGCCTGCCCGGTTTGCCGATGCACTACTATCAGGGCGAATTGCGCTACGACTGGCCGCAAGGTTTCTTCGCGGCCGTTAACACGCAACTGGTATCCAAAGTGGCCGTGGACTACGCCAACAGCTATTACGCCGACCCGTACGCCCTGTTCGGCGCCACGCTGGGCTACAACGCGCCGAAGGGCGACTGGCAAGGCTGGGTGGACATGCGCAACCTGACCAGCAAACGCTACGCAGCAACGGTCACCCCGGGGTATGACGACAACGGGCTGGATGCCGCACGCTCGACACCGGGTGAAGGGATGGGGGTTTATGTTGGAGTTTCGTGGAGTTTGTTGTGAAGCCCAACCCAATTCCAATGTGGGAGCGAGCCTGCTCGCGAAAGCGGTGTATCAGTTATGAATTATTCGCCTGACACGACGCCTTCGCGAGCAGGCTCGCTCCCACAGTTGGTTTTGTGGTGCTGGGTAAAGCAGCGCAACTTACTGCGCCGGTTCTGGTGTCTGAAAGTCTTTAGATCCGGAATCTTCAGACAAGCCCCATCGTGAATGCAGGTATAGTCGTCGCGGCGGGATAATCATCGCATTCCATCGAAAATAACGGACTGACCTCATGGATACTTCGCAAGAAAACCCTCTGGAAACATCACTCCGACTGGCCGCCGACGAACCTGCGCATCGTCCAGAGTTCTATCGCACGCTCCTGGATTCCACCGTCTACATCCTCGGCACAGCGGGTGCTGCTCAAGGCCATGTCAATCTCGAAGCCGGCAGCAACATCAGCATCGCCCATTGGCAGAAGCCCGATGGCACGCCGGTCATTCCGTTCTTCTCCTCGCTGCCAACACTGCAACAATCCATCGACAGCGAGCAGAGCTACGTTGAGATCCCCGCCCGGTCACTGTTCGAAATCACCTTGGGCGCGTTGCTCTTCCTCAATCCCAAGTCGCCCTACGGCAAAGAGTTCCTCCCGGATGAAGTGCAACACCTGCTCTCGGGTGAAATCGGCCGTCCCGCCACGCAACGCACGGTTGAGAAAGAAACCAATGTGTTGCTTGGACAACCTTCGGACTATCCATCGGCCATGGTTCACTCGCTCTCGCAACTGCTGGCCAAACATCCAAACGTGAAGCGCGCATTTCTGGCACTGATGCACGACGCCTCGATCGATGAAAAACCGCACCTGATCGTCGGCATCGAAGCAGATGGCGATATCGAGCAGGTCATGCGCGAAGCCGGCAACGTCGCTGGGGACACAGCGCCAGATGGCGGCCCGGTTGATTTTTGTCGCGTGCTGACGGGAGAAGCCGGGCTGAGCGATTACTTCCTTAAGGAGACCAAACCGTTCTACGAACGCAAGTCACCGAGCAAGCTGCGTTCTTTTTTTGGCTTTGGTTGAATACGTTCTGACGAGATCGCAGTCGTCTGCATGTCGCTTGATCAGAGGGCGAGTGGTCGATTCTGATGAGCGCGCCCTTGGATTCTTTCAACCCGCCCTCATAACAATGCATATCCCCATCGTCTCCGAGAGGAAGGACACACCATGACCACACAAACCGAAACTGCCATTCTCGCCGGCGGCTGCTTCTGGGGCATGCAGGACCTGTTGCGTCGCTACCCGGGCGTGCTGAAAACCCGCGTCGGTTACACCGGCGGCGATGTGCCGAATGCCACCTACCGTAACCACGGCAACCACGCCGAAGCCATCGAGATCGAGTTCGATCCCGCGGTGATCAGCTACCCGCAGATCCTCGAGTTCTTCTTCCAGATCCACGACCCGAGCACGCCGAACCGTCAGGGCAACGATCTTGGCCCGAGCTATCGCTCGGCGATCTACTACCTCAACGACGAGCAACGCGCCGTCGCCGAAGACACCGCTGCCGATGTCGACGCTTCGAAGCTATGGCCCGGCAAAGTGGTCACCGAGATCGAACCGGCCGGCCCCTTCTGGGAAGCGGAACCCGAGCACCAGGATTACCTGGAGCGGATTCCGAATGGCTACACCTGCCACTTCATCCGACCGAACTGGAAACTGCCGAAGCGCGCTTAAAGAAACGGGTGATGGCGGGGTTCAATGCGCCGCCACTACCGAAGCTCCGACAGAGCGCGGGCCCGACTTGAAACCGTGGGCCCGGGCACCCCAGGCGATGGCGAAGCCGATAGCGACCAGTGCCAGCATGGCCCACGGAAATGCGGTAACGCCCCAGCGATCGAGCAGCACGCCGCCGACGACACCGCTGCCAGCGATCGCGCTGTTCCACGCCACCACGTTCAACGACAAGGCGACATCCGCTCCGTCGCCCGCCGCATCCGCCAGCGCGGTTTGCAGCAAAGTTGCCGCGCCGCCAAAGGTCAAACCCCAAACCGCCACGCCAACGTAGATCACCTGCGGCATACCCCCGCCAAAACCCAGCGCCACGCAGACGACGGCAAACGTCGCAAGGCTCAACAGGACCGTCGTACGCAGCAGCGGCTCGACCAGCTTCGCCGTCAGCCATATGCCCGCCAGCGCAGCAATGCCAAAGACCAACAAGACCAGATCAACACGATCGGCCATTCCTGCCGGCGCAATGAACGGCGCAATGTAGGTGTAGAGAATGTTGTGCGCGAGCATCCAGCTGATCACCACCGCTAGCACAGGGCGAACGCCCGGGGTGGTCAGGACGTTGCGCAGCGGCAGGCGTTGATGTGCCGGTTGCGGCGGGTAATCCGGCACTTTCACCAGCACCCAGACGATCAATAGCAGGGTCAGCGCCGACATGAGGCCGAACGTGCTGCGCCAGCCGACCAGCCCGCCGAGCCACGTCCCCAGCGGCACGCCCAGCGACAGCGCAATCGGCGTACCGACCATTGCCAGTGCCAGTGCCTTGCCCTGCTGCTCGGGTTCGACCATGCGTCGCGCATAGCCGGCCAACAAACTCCACGCCAACCCCGCTGCGACCCCGGCGAAGAAGCGCGCGACCAGCGTTACGCCGTAGTGTGACGACAGCGCAGTGATCGAATTGAACACCAGGAAGCCGACGATCGTCAGCAGCAGCACATTGCGGCGCCGCCAGCCGCGGGTGGCGATGGTCATCGGGATCACCGCCAGTACCGACCCCAATGCGTATGCGGTCACCATCTGCCCTGCCATGGACGGCGAAATCGTTAAACCCTCGCTGATCAGTGGCAGCAGGCCGGCGGGCAGGGTTTCGGTGACGATACAGATGAAGCCTGTCATCGCCAGCGCCAGCAAAGCGCCGACGGGCAGGCGTTTTGGGGTGACTGTCAACGTAATTGATGGTGTCACGGGATGCTCCTTGAAAAGTCTTCGCTGATATAAATACCGATCGATCTAAATCCTGAAGGCGCACAAGGAGCGTTGTCAACGATTTCTGTATCGACTAGTCTTTATATGAATTCAACGAGGAGCTTTGCCATGGCGAGAACCGGTCGCCCCCGTCAGTTTGATCGCGACGACGCTGTCGGTCAGGCCATGCAGCTGTTCTGGCAACACGGCTACGACGCGACATCGCTCGCCCAATTGAAGGCCGGACTTGGCGGAGGGATTTCAGCGCCGAGCTTCTACGCCGCGTTCGGTTCCAAGGAAGCCTTGTTCGATGAATGTGTGCAGCGTTATCTGACAACCTACGCGCAAGTCACCGAATGCCTGTGGGACGAAAGTCTGGCACCGCGCGACGCCATCGAGAGCGCGTTGCGCCAGTCGGCACGCATGCAGTGCGACGACGCGCATCCCAAGGGCTGCATGGTCACTTTGGGCGTCATGAGCGCACCAAGCCCGGAAAATGCCCACGTGGTGCGAGCCCTGACCCACTCACGCCAGCGCACCCGCGCGGGAATTCAAGCCTGCGTCGAGCGCGCTGTGAGTGCCGGTGAGCTGGCCAGCGACACAAATTCGGCGGCGATGGCGACGGTATTCGACAGCTTCCTGCAAGGCATATCCATACTCGCCAGAGACAACACCGCGCTGGAAAGCATCGATGCTGCCATTACTCGGATCATGCAAACCTGGGACATTGCCGCCACTCGCACCCCTCTCTGATCAAATCACAGATGCACCGGCACCGCTGCCGAGCCCGGCTCCGGCACGTCGACATTGACCTTCAGTGCTATCAGCAACGCGGCCAGCAACATCAGAATGCCGGCCGCGACAAACACACCATTGATGCCGCTGAAACTGAACACCGAACCGCCGGCGGCAGCGCCTGCGGCAATCGCCGACTGCACCGACGCGACGACCATGCCGCCTGCGCTTTCGGCCTGATCGGGTACCGAACGCGCCACCCAGTTCGACCACGCGACCGGCACACCACCAAAAGCCATCCCCCAGAGCGCCAGGAGCACCGCCTGCCCGGTGACCGAGGCCGGGAAGCCGACCAGCGCCAGAGCGGCAACGCCCACCAGCACCGGCATCAGCACCAGGGTCGCCCGTGGACTGCGCTGCAACAGCCACCCGGCGAACAGCGTGCCGGCAAAGTTCGCCACGCCGAAACCGAGCAGCATCAGTGCCAGCGTCTGCGGGCCGACGCCGGTGGTGCTTTCCAGAAATGGCCTGATGTAGGTGAACAACGCAAAGTGACCGGTGTGCACCAACACGCAGCCGAACATGCCGATGGCAATACCCGGTCGCAGCAAAACCTCCAGTACCGTGCGCAGGCGTGACGGACGGTGCGGCGCCAGACTCGGTAACGTGAACAGTTGAAAAACCAGCGTCACCACGCCCACCGCCGCCGCTGCGAAAAACGCACTGCGCCAGCCAAACTGCCCGCCGAGGTAACTGCCCAACGGCACCGCCACCACGGTACCCACAGCGATCCCGCTGAAGATGATCGACAGCGCGCGGGGCAGCAGCGCCGCCGGCACCAGGCGCATCGCCACGGCCGCCGCCATGCTCCAGAATCCGCCCAGGGCGATGCCCAAAAGAATTCGCATGATCAGCAACACTGCGAGGCTGGACGAGAATGCGACCAGCAGATTCGATGCGATCATCAGAGCCGAAAAACCGAGCAATACCAATCGCCGATCAAGGCTGCGGGTTAATCCTGGCACCAGCAATCCGGCAAACAGCGCGACCACCGCTGTCACCGTCACAGCTTGTCCGGCCAACGCTTCGCTCACGCCGAGATCGAGCGCCATCGGCGTCAACAGGCTGGCCGGCAGATATTCCGCCGTGAGCAGACCGAACACCCCCATCGCGAGTGAAAACACCGCCATCCACGCCGGCACCAGCGGCTCCTCGTCAGCGTGCGCACCCACAGCGGATCGCCCGTCACATACACAATCATTCATCGCAAGACTCCCTCGGACATTTCGAAAGCGCAGTCTATGGGTGGCAAACCGGATGATCTATGATGCACAGTCTTGAACTTTTGATCGAAACCCCGAACATGAGCAGCACTGATCCCTTTTCACTGTCCTCGGACCTCATCACTGAGTTGCTGCGCAGCATGCGTCTGCGTGGCGTGCAATACCGGCGGATCCACGCCGGTCCGCCGTATGGCCTGGGTTTCAGCGACAAGTCCGGCCATGCGTATTTCCACTTCGTCGCCGCTGGCTCGACGGTGTTGCAGCTTGACGACGGCAGTCTGTACGAATTGTCGGCGGGCAATGCGGTATTCATCGCTCACGGTGCCGCGCATCAGTTGCTGTCACACCCCGGCGCCGAGGTGCAGGACATTGCCAGCGCCGTTGCCGCGCCACTCGGCGACACGGTCTGTGCGGTTCAGGTCGGGCAGAGCACCGATTCGCCCGATAGCGCCCTGCTCTTCAGTGGTTGCATGGAGTTCGAACTCGGCAGCCTGCAAGGCCTCGGTCGGCTGATGCCGGGACTGATGCTGATCGACGCAGGCGGCCAGCGCTATCCGGGCCTCATGCCGATCCTCGCGACCATGGAACGCGAAGTCAGCGCAGCGCGCATCGGCTTCGCCGGCATTCTCGCCCGCCTTGCCGACGTCGTGGCTGCGATGATCGTTCGCGGCTGGGTCGAATGCGCTTGCGGCAATGCCTCCGGTCTCGTCGCCGCACTGCGCGACCCACGTCTGGCCCAGGCCTTGCTGGCCTTGCACCAGCAACCGGGCCGCGACTGGAGCGTCGCCGAACTGGCAACGCTCTGCAACACCTCACGCTCAGTCTTCGCCGAACGCTTCCAGACCACCCTCGGCACCCCGCCGCTGCGCTACGCCACCGAACTGCGAATGCGCCTGGCCAGTCAGTGGCTGACGCTGGAAAGGCTGCCGATCGAAGAAGTGGCGCAACGCTTGGGCTACACCTCCCAGGCCGCGTTCAGTCGCGCGTTCAAGCGCATCACGGGAAACTCGCCGGGAGCGAGTCGGCGCCAGCGCGCAATACAAGAATCGCACTAAGAGGGCAGCGATGAATCCGAACCGCCCTCACCGCTGGATTTTGTCCAGCCCCGCCAACACCCGCTCAGCAGCCTGCAAATCGCCGCGTGCCTCCAGTTCCTGCGCCACCTGACGCAACTGCTCGACCGTCAGTCCCACGTTCAGACTGATCTTCAGATGCGACTCCAGCTGCGATTCCACTCCAGCCATTGCCGCCAGTGCACCAACAGTCGCCAACTCTCGATCCGTCCATGCAAGGTTGTCGCGGGCGAAGATGTCGCCGAACAGATGCACTTTCAGAAACTGATCGATCGCCGGGGCGAATTCGAATAGCGGGCCGGACACTGGCGCGCCGACCAGACGGGTCTGATTGTCGGTGCCGAGCTCGGTGAGCGCATACCCCGACGGCACCGGACCGGGCTCGCGTCCTGGCACGTCGTCGATGCCCCGCGCAGCGCGTTCCTCCACAACTTTCATCAGCAGGGACAAGGCGTTGAGGCTGCGCGGGAAGCCGGCGTAGGCATACAGCTGCACCAGAATTTCCTTGGTTTCGCTGATGCTCAGCCCAGCGTCGAGGCCACGATTGAGCGCGTCGTGCAAACGCGGCATGTCGCCGATGGCCGTGTTGGCGGCAATCGGGGCGATCGCCAGTTGCTTAGGGGTCAAAGGCTGTTCTTTCATGATCGGTTTCTCCGGTGATCGGGAAGGATTGGCGCAAAGAGGATTCACGCAGGCAGCACTGGCGAGCACCGCACAGCCGAGGGCCACGGCTCGAAGAAGGCGCCGTTGATGCAGCGTATTCCGATTCATCAAGGACTCTCCTCACTCATCAGAAGTGAACGTCACCCGCACATCGCCGCGTCCCAAGGCCTCGGCGAGGCCCTGCGGCCGGTCGATGCGACCAAGACGCGAATAGCGGTAAGACGAATCGAAGGTTTTGTAGAAGACCACCAACGTATCGTCGCCATACAAAAGAAAATCGCCATTGTGGATGGTGCCCGGCCGGTACGGCTGAGTGGGCAATGGCGGCTGCACGGTGGCGTATTTTTCATTGCTGTGCAGGTCGGTCATGTCCAGGCTCAGCGGCAAACGCGTGAGCAATTCCCGAGTGCTCGGGTTGTCATCCAGGGCAATGGCAAAGCGCTGTTTTCCGATAGTCATCCACATCGTAGTGTCCTGCGCAGAGGTAGTGGCAGACAGAGCAAAAGACATCCATGGCATCAGCACACATCCCATCCAGATTCCCGCGAAGATTTGCATGCCTCTGCTCCGTCGCCTGAAAGCTACTTCAGGTTGCTCTTGAAGAACTGTGTCAGCTTGGCAAAAGGAATCAGATCAACCCGGTCATACAGATCGACATGGCCGGCATTCGGCACGATCACCAGTTCTTTCGGCTGCCCAGCCAACCGGAACGCCTCTTCGCTGAATTCTCGGGAGTGTGCGTCGGCGCCGGCGATGAACAACATCGGGCGCGGCGAAATGCTCTGGATATCGACGAACGGATAGAAGTTCATGAACTTGGTGTTGCTGCTCAGCGTTGGCCGCGTGGTCTGTTGCGGGGTCGAACTGGCCGGGGTGAATTCGCCGCGCGGGGTGCGGTAGAAGTCGAAGAATTCGCGCTGGATCGGGTGCGTGTCGGCCTTCAGTTCCAGCACCGTGCCGCCGGTATATTCGACTTTGCCGCCGGTAAACTCTGCGTAACGCTGTTCGGCCGCTTGCGCAATGATCTGCTTGCGCTGCTCCAGCGTTTGCGAGTGCTTGAGGCCGTCACGGTTGGCCGCGCCCATGTCGTACATGCTGACCGTGGCGATGGCCTTCATACGTGGATCGATTTTCGCAGCACTGATGACGAAACTGCCGCTGCCGCAGATGCCCAGCACGCCGATGCGCTCGCGGTCGATGAATGGCCGTGTGCCGAGGTAATCGACGGCGGCGCTGAAGTCTTCGGCATACATGTCCGGCAAGACAGCATTGCGCGGCGCGCCCTCGCTTTCGCCCCAGAACGACAGGTCCAGCGACAGGGTGACGAAGCCCTGCTCCGCCAGTTTCTGCGCATACAGATTGGAGCTCTGCTCTTTTACCGCGCCCATCGGATGGCCGACGATAATCGCTGCGCTGCGCGCTGCAGGATCCAGCCCTTTGGGCATGAACAGGTTGCCGACGACGGTGAGTTGATATTGGTTTTTGAAGCTGACCTTCTGCACGGTCACCTTATCGCTTTTGAAGAAATTATCGGCACCGTGGGACATGTCAGCTCCGAATGCAGTGAATGAACTCAGGAGAAACCCGAGCAGTACGAACAGTCGTTTCATGGGGGCGTCCTTGATCGAGAAACCAGGCGAGGCCGGGATGGAGATATTGTTGCGCAGGCTCGAGGCTTTGATTAGCTAATGAGTGCTTAATGCGGTTATAAACGCTGCTAATCAATCAACCCGAGCGCGCACCATGGCCAAACCCAACTTCAACGATCTGCTCGCCTTCGTCACCGTAGCCCGCTCCGGCAGTTTCACCCGCGCGGCGGTGCAACTGGGCGTGACGCAATCGGCGGTGAGCCAAGTAGTCTCGGCGCTCGAAGCACGTCTGAAGATTCGCCTGTTAACGCGCACCACACGCAGCGTGTCACTGACAGCGGCGGGTGAACGGCTGTTGCACACGGTCGGCCATCGTTTCGATGAAATCGAAGCCGAACTCGACGCTCTCACCGAGTTGCGCGACAAGCCCGCCGGCACGGTGCGCATCACTTGCGGCGACAACATCATCAAGACCACCCTGCTGCCCAAGCTGACACCGCTACTGCTGCAATACCCGGATATCAAAGTCGAATTCGATATCAACTATGGTTTCCGCGACATCGTCGCCGACCGCTTCGATGCAGGCGTGCGCTTCAGTGATACCGTCGCCCAGGACATGATTGCCGTGCCGATCGGACCGCCACTGCGCATGGCCGTGGTCGCTTCGCCCAGCTACTTTGCCCGGCACCCGGCCCCGCAACACCCACGCGATCTGGCGGCGCATCGCTGCATCGACATCCGCTTTCCAACCTACGACGGTGTCGATGCCTGGGAATTCGAGCGTCAGGGCAAGAAGCTGAAAGTGCGGGTCGACGGCCAACTGGTGTTCAACTCAACTGTGCATATCGCCGACGCGGCTGTGAGCGGGTTGGGGGTTGCATATCTGCCTGAAGACGAGTTCGGCGCACATCTGGCTGAAGGCCGCTTGGTCAGAGTCCTGGAAGACTGGTGCGAACCCTTCGGCGGCTTTCACCTCTACTACCCCAGCCGCCGCCAACCGTCGCCGGCGTTTTCACTGGTGGTGGATGCGCTGCGCGTGATGAGAGACCCAGCCCCCTTGTAGGAGTGAGCCTGCTCGCGATAGCAGTCTGTCAGTTGATGCACAGTTGCCTG
>NZ_JARVSP010000024.1:0-52054 GCF_030209115.1 Pseudomonas sp. FR229a
CTATGGGCGTAGATTACCGCCCTTTAGGAGTGTCCAGAATCATTAAGCCAGATCAATCAGTCCCCTCTCCCTCTGGGAGAGGGTTAGGGTGAGGGGCTATTTCGCTGACACGATAAAAAACTGGAAGCGCTCACTGCCCAGCATTTCCTGCGCGTAAACATGATTCCGTGAGCGCGTTTAAAGTACACAGGCCGTTACGCCACGGGGCCTACAACACCTTGCGCCGTTACCTACGCGTACGCCAGAATCCGCCGGCTTACACGACCATAGCGCGGGCTATATCGTTTGCCTGCCACTGCCCATCAGTGGTCGGGTTTAGTAGCCCGTATGGTTTTAGTAAGTGCATAGGTCCCATAAAGTCAGGCGCATCTGCCTGTACTCAATGGTGGCTGTGCTCAGGGCGCTTTCGAGCGCGCCGGTCTTGCTAATTCCTCCGGTCTACTAACCTGCGCACAGCCGCCACCCTTCTTTTAGTAGAGAAAGGTTGCGGCCCTTGTTCAGGAATTAGATATTTATGTTCAAAGCCACGCCAAACCCTCCGGGCATCGACCCAACCCCTCACGACCCAGCGCTTGAGTCTCAAAAGACAAAAGAAGCGACTGATCGCGCCCTCGATTACTACCTCCGACCCGAAGCCCTGGCGGCCCCACCAAGCTCGCCAAAATTTCGCCCCGTCTATCTCGTCGACCCCACGCTGGATGACGAAACCCTGCTGGTCGAGGCGAGCGAGTCGCTTTCATACGCCCATGCCATGGCCGGTAACATCGCCAACTCAATCGGCGGCCCGGAGCGCAAACCGCTGCTGGCGCTGCAACAGGTGATCATGCTCAACGAATTGTTGGTCAATCGACTGCTGGATAAGCTGAAGTTGCCTCAATAACTTAACTGGCTGTTATGGCCTCATCGCGAGCAGGCTCACTCCTACAGGAGATTTGTTGTCGGGCACATAAACTCTGGCCGCCGCATATCTAATCTAGGAGTGAGCCTCCTCGCGAAAGCGTTACACGGCTATAAGGTGTGCTATATCGATTGCCTGTCACTGAAACATCTTTTTATGGCAGAGCGGGTCGAAGCGTTGTTCGAAGAGGATTACAAATCATCTCTTAGCAAGTTAAAAGTTCCTTTAGGCTGCGTACGATAACCATGACTTTTAAACTTTGCTTCAAATGTACCTGTAGCAATCCCCTTGGCGGGATGGATGTCGATCTTGACTGTAGCCTCATCAGCATCAACGTAGGTAAACCCATAAAATCCAGACGGCCCAGGCGATGAGTGGCCGTGCTGGAATCTCAGTCCATCGTTCAACGTATAGGTTTTATTGAACGGGGCGTCATTGGTATAGGGGATCGAGAAAAGGTAGAGGAAGATATTTTCGTCCTCCAGCGTTCCTGTCGATCCTGAGATTGACCAGCTCTTTTCGCCTGTCGGAATAAAATGGTGTAGATCAAAAAAAGTTTTTACGGCCGTCGTTTCGGGGTTGGTGCCGAATTGCCAAGTAAGGACATTTCCCTGCTTCTGAGTAAAATCTGTTTTCGGTATGTAAACAAGTTGTGCAGTCATCTTCAATTCCTTGGTCTTATCGTGTGAACAGTTGTGAGTGTCTGTTCGACGATTCATAAATAAACCCGTGAAAATTGACTGTCTACTGTCAGGTCTGACAGTAGACAGTTGCAATGTTTTGTGGGTTGATTTTGGAATGTTCAACACAAGATTTATTAAAGAAGTGCACCTTGGATATTAGATTCCTCGGGTCAGCAGTTGTGGCGTAATGAGTGACTGAGCTCTTCATGCGCAGCTCAACTCAAACCGAACCCCGGATTGGGTAATTTCACTGACACAACAAAAAACCCGGAAGCTCTCGCTCTCCGGGTTTTTTGTTATCGCCAGTTCAATCAGCGGTTAAAACGCTCCACCAACGAATACTGCGTATTGGCGGTCTTGGTCAGCTCTTCACTCAACAACGCCGAGTTGTGCGCCTGTTCCGACGTCTGATCCGCCAGTTCCGAGATATTGCTGATGTTGCGGCTGATCTCTTCAGCCACCGCACTTTGCTCTTCGGTCGCGGCAGCAATCTGTGTGGTCATGTCGGTGATGTTGGCCACCGCTTCACTGATCCCGACCAGGGCCTGATCCGCTTCCAGTACCCGCGCCACGCCTTCTTCGGCCTGACGATGTCCGGCTTCCATGGTTTGCACAGCGCTGGACGCGGTCTGTTGCAACTTGGCGATCAGCGCGTGGATCTGCCCGGTGGATTCGCTGGTGCGTTGCGCCAGTTGACGAACTTCGTCTGCCACCACGGCGAAACCGCGGCCCATTTCGCCGGCACGTGCAGCCTCGATGGCGGCGTTAAGGGCAAGCAGGTTGGTCTGGTCGGCGATGCCTTTGATCACGTCGACCACGCCGCCGATTTCGTCGCTGTCCTTGGCCAGTTGCGTCACGGTCAGGCCGGTTTCCCCAACAACCACGGACAAACGCTGAATGGCTTCGCGGGTTTCCCCGGCGATGTCACGGCCGCGACCGGTCAGGCGGTTGGCTTCCTGGGTGGCGTCAGCGGTGCGTTGTACGTGGCTGGCGACTTCCTGGGTGGTGGCGGCCATCTGGTTGACGGCGGTGGCGACCTGTTCGGTTTCCACGCGCTGGCGTTCCAGGCCGGTCGAGCTGTTGTGCGCCAGGGCGTCGGACTGCTTGGCCTGATCGGTCAGGTGTTCGGCGGTGTCCTGCAGACGGGTCAGGCAGGTTTTCAGGCGCGCTTCCTGGCTGAGGATCGACATCTCCAGACGCGCCTGGGCGCCACGGCTGTCGGTGTACATCTGCGCGATCAGCGGGTCGGAGGTGGTCTGCTCGGCGAGGCGCAGCAGGCGCTTGAGCCCGCGTTGCTGCCATTGCAGGCCCATCAGGCCCAGCGGCACCGACAGACCGGCGGCAAGGGCGAAGCCCCACTGCGAGTTCAGCGTCGCGCCGATCATGAAGCTCAACTGGCTGACCAGAATGAACGGCAACCAGTCCTGCAGGATCGGCAGCCATTTGTCCGTCGAAGGAATCGCCGACTTGCCCTGGTTGATGCGTTGATAGAGCGCTTCGGCGCGGCGGATCTGTTCGGCGGTGGGTTTGACGCGCACCGACTCGTAACCGATTACCTGGCTGCCATCAAACACCGGCGTGACGTAGGCGTTAACCCAATAGTGGTCACCGGATTTGCAGCGATTCTTGACAATGCCCATCCATGGCAAGCCTTGTTTCAATGTGCCCCACATGTGCGAGAACACCGCCGACGGCACGTCAGGGTGACGGACCAGATTGTGCGGCGCCCGGATCAGCTCCTCCCGCGAAAACCCGCTGATTTCAACGAACGCGTCGTTGCAGTAGGTGATCACGCCCTTGGCATCGGTGGTGGAAATCAACCGTTGCTGAGCTGGAAAGGTCCGCTCGCGTTGTGTAATGGGCTGGTTGTTACGCATGGTTTTTCAATCCGCAAGGCTTTGAAAGGTTGTCGGCGCTGACAGGTTTTTATTGAAGTTTTTTTTCAGAATTAAGTACGGCGTCGCAAAACGGCGCTTGCGTCAACTGGCCAGCATCGGATAAGTGAACAGGCCGAAGTGCAACAGGTTCAGGCCGAAATGCGTGGCGATCGCCGCGCCCAGTCCGCCGAAACGGTAGGCCAGACCATAGCCGACCCCGGCCAGTCCCGCCAGCAACACCCAGGTCCAGCCAGCGCCGGCATGCACCAGACCGAAGAGCAGCGAGGCCGACAGCAGCGCGAGGTTGTCGCCATACGGCAGGTGCTTGAGACGACGGCTGAGTCCGCCCTGTATATAGCCGCGAAACAGCGCTTCCTCGACCAGCGTCACCAGCAGCAGATTGTTCAGCACCCAGAGCCAGGCCTGATCCGGCCACTTTGGCGCCCAGGCAATCACGCCGAGCAGCAGCGCACCGCCGAGGGCGAGAATCGCGCACAGCGTCAGGGCGAGGGCGGTGGCGTAGACCGTCAGTCGCAACGACCGCCGCGCAACGATCCACGGGCACACCAGCAGCAGCCAGAAACCCACCAGCGGTTTGTCGAGGTTGAGGTACATCGCGAACGGCACAGCGTTTTCAGTGAAACGTTGCGGATTGATCGCGCGGCCGTTGGCGAAACCCGGCAGCCAGTGCAGCGCCAATGCCAGGGCCAGAACGACAAACAGGCCATGGCCCAGCCAGCGCGCGACCGGCACCTGTTGCTGGCGCACGGCGAAGGCGGCGAACAGCAAAAGCCCCACGGAGATCAATGCCAGCCAACCGAGTTGGCCGTAGCTCAGGGCCAGTCCGTAACCGAGGCCGAGCAGCGCAAGATAGAGCCAGGGCAGCGCCTTCATCGAAAGTCCTTGTGCGAAATTCTGGAAGGGGCTTTCTACACGGGCGAGGGCGGTGGGACAAGGGAAGGGCAGCGAGAAAACCGCCGCTGATAATTTCACACCGACCTGTAGGAGCTGCCGAAGGCTGCGATCTTGAGGCTGTGGGACGCGGAGCGTCCCCGGCTGCATTCTCACGCAGAGCATGGGAACGATCAGACATCACGGCAAACCCCGGATCCCCTGTAGGAGTGAGCCTGCTCGCGATAGCGGTGTGTCATTCCCCGCAGATGTTGGCTGATCGACCGTTATCGCGAGCAGGCTCACTCCTACAAGGGTTTTGCATTCGGCTGCAGATCAGCGCAGGTTCAGTCTGGCCGCCGCGCGCTCGGTAATCTCGGTACGCAGCTTGAACGAAGGCGCCGCGCGCAACCGTGCTTCGTCGACAACTGCACTCGGTGCCACGTCCGGGCTGCCGGCATTGAACGGCGGCGCCGGGGCGTATTCCAGCTGCAACTGCACCAGCTGCGCGGTATCCGCATCAACCAATTCAGCGGCCAATACCAAGGCAAAATCGATCCCGGCGGTGATCCCGCCACCGGTAAACAGATTGCCGTCGCGCACCACCCGATCCTTCACCGCAATCGCCCCCAGCTTCGGCAGCAGCTCGTGATACGCCCAATGGGTGGTCGCGCGTTTGCCTTGCAGCAGACCCGCCGCGCCAAGTACCAGCGAGCCGGTGCACACCGAGGTCACATAACCTGCCTGGGCGGCCTGGCGCTTGATGAAATCCAGCGTCTGCTGGTCTTCCATCAACGCCCCTACGCCGCCACCGCCGGGCACGCAGATCACATCGAGATCCGGGCAGTCGTCGAAGGTCGTGGTCGGTTTCAGCAGCAGGCCGGTGCTGGACGTCACCGGCATCAGGTCCTTCCAGACCAGATGCACCTGCACGTCGGGCAGCGAGGCGAGCACGTCGTAAGGGCCGGTCAGGTCGAGTTGCTGAACCTGCGGGAATAACAGAAAACCGATCTGCAGCGTCATCGTTCTTGCTCCGTTGAAAGAAGTGGACGACTTCACTGTAGGCGCGTAGGTTCTGGCGCATACGCCAATCACCCCACGAATCACGCCAAATGCCCAAAGCCATTCACGTCCTCGCGTTTGCCAACATGCAGATTCTCGATGTCACCGGGCCGTTGCAGGTGTTTGCCTCGGCCAATGATCTCGCCCGCCAGCGCGGGTTGCCGACGCCCTACGCGCCGAGCGTGATCGCCAGCGGTGGCGGGGCGGTGCTGTCGTCGGCGGGGTTGGCGGTGCTCGCCGAACCGTTGCCGCAAACGCCCAGCGACACATTGATCATCGCCGGTGGCTGGGGCATTTATGCGGCCTCGGAAGATCTGCAACTGGTCGACTGGGTGCGCGAACATGCGCACGGCTGCCGGCGCGTGGCTTCGGTGTGCACCGGGGCCTTTCTGCTCGCGGCCAGCGGCTGGCTCGACGGCCGCCGCGTGGTCACGCACTGGACCCGCTGCGAACAATTGGCCGAGCAACATCCGAATCTGCGCGTGGAAGCCAACCCGATTTTCATCAACGACGGCCCGGTGTGGACTTCCGCCGGGGTCACGGCGGGTATCGATCTGGCGCTGGCGATGGTCGAAGAAGACCTCGGTCGCGACATTGCCCTCGACGTGGCCCGGCATTTAGTGGTGTTCCTCAAACGCCCGGGCGGGCAGTCGCAATTCAGTGTGACGCTGTCACTGCAACAGCAGGGCAACCGCTTCGATGAGCTGCACGCCTGGATCGCCGAGAACCTGACCTGTGATCTCGGCATCCCGACCCTCGCCGAACAGGCCGGCATGAGCGAACGCAGCTTCATCCGCCACTACCGCGCCGACACCGGCCAGACCCCGGCGCGCGCGATCGAATTGATCCGCGTCGAAACCGCCCGGCGACTGCTCAGCGATACCGGCCTGCCGGTCAAGCGCATCGCCGCCAATTGCGGGTTTGGCAGTGAAGAGACACTGCGGCGCAGTTTTCTGCGGGCTATTGGCGTGACGCCACAGGCGTATCGGGAGCGGTTTTCGGTCAGCGTTGCAGCAGATCCAGTATTGCCGTGATTGCTGAGTGGCGCGGATGCAACTTTAGAGTGCGACCTGTGCGTTTTTTGAATAGCGGTATTTGAACCGATCGCCATAAATAGACTTGACGATCAATTCATAATCGATGCGTTCGCTAGCGTACGCCTGCAGAAGCAACTTATTCAATGCACAGACCTCTGGGGCTTTTGGATTGGCTTCGATGAGGCGCTCTTCGCTATTGACTGTAAAGGCATCGTTCGGGCGTGGGCCACCAACAAGAAAACACAGCGGGTTGAGTCCCAGCTCAGTCACGGCAGAAAAGAACTGTCCATACTGATGATCAGGGACGGGTTGTCCGTCTACGTAAACCTTGACGCTTTCTACAAAAGCGTTGCCCATGCCGTTATTGAAGGCGTAAATACCCCACTGATCTTTATTTCCGTTGTTGGAGAAATACGAAGTTATACGAGGTTCTACCGAGACATGGTTATGTTTGATTTGCGCTTGCGCTTGCCAAAACGTTGCACCCAGCGCCAGCAAAGCAACCGCAAGTGCGAGTTTATCTACAGATGTTGAAGTCATATAAAAGCCTGAAAAGGTGGATTGCTAACCTCAGATATTCGTGACCGTTCAAACCTCAACTTCCGCCACCTGGTTGAAATACTTCGTCCGATCCGGCGTAAACGTCACCTTCATCTTCGTCCGCGAACACGTCAGCGCACGCTCCTGCGCCAGATCAATATCCAGATCCTCACCGCGCAGACCCTGCCACTGCGCCAGGTATTTCAGGGAGCCATATTTCTCGTTTTTCTTCAGGCTGCGACTGACGCCACCCTTCCAGCCAAGCACCGGCAATTCACCGGCCTGGCAGCGCTGGGCGAGTTCGGGAAAGCGTTCGGCGCGCTGGCGGCCGATTTCCCAGCATTTGATCAGGCCTTTGTCGGCGCCTTCCCAGAGCTGGGTGCGGCTCAGCCCGGTGCGAAGAGGGGAGTCGATGCTGCGCTGGACGTGGTGAGGCATTCCGGTTCCTTGAATTCGGGGGTGGTTGGACAGCTCCGCTGTGCCCGTTGCGTTGGATGGTAGGTGTGGATGTAACGGCTGGCAACAAGGTATTTCGGCGTGTAAGCGTACGTTGCCGGGTAGGTCTGCGTAGCCTCTGTTTAACCAACACGGCAGCGGCCCACGCTTGAAACTGTGGCGAGGGAGCTTGCTCCCGCTCGGCTGCGCAGCAGGCGCAAAGCCAGTGGCTGCGGGGGCTTTAAGTCAGTGGGCAGTCAAGTGACGGGCCCGCTTCGCGACCCGGCGGGAGCAAGCTCCCTCGCCACAGAGGCTGGGAGCAGCTGCCTGTTTGCGTGGCGTCAATTCCACAATTCGGCGTTGATCAGGGCTGTTTCCTACAGCCCCTGATGTCAATTACGGCTGCCAGGAACTCTTCTCGCCACTCAATTTGCGATCAAGAAAACTCGCTGCACTGATCAACGCCAGATGCGTCAGCGCTTGCGGCGTGTTACCCAGATGGCGGCCATGGCTGTCGAACTCTTCGGCGTACAGCCCCAGCGGGTTGGCGTAACGCAGCAACTGCTCGAACTCCAGATGGGCTTTTTCCACCTGCCCGGCGCGCGCGAGGCATTCGACGTACCAGAACGAGCACGCAGCGAACGCGCCTTCGGTGCCGTTGAGGCCATCGATGTTGGCGTCTTCGTTGCGATAGCGATAGACCATGCCGTCGCGCACCAGGGTTTTTTCGATCGCTTCCAGAGTCGAGAGCCAGCGCGGGTCCTTGGCGCTGACGAAACGCACCAGCGGCATCAGCAGCATCGAGCCGTCCAGCGCGGTGCCGCCCTTGTACTGAACGAAATGCCCGCGTTCTTCATCCCAGAAGTTGTCCCAGATGTCGGTGTAGATCGCTTGCCGGGTCTGATCCCAACGGGCGAACGGCGCCGGCAGCGAACGCTTGGAAGCCAGACGGATCGCGCGGTCCAGGGCCACCCAGCACATCAGCCGCGAGTGCAGGAAATGATGGGTCTCACCGCGCATTTCCCAGATGCCGACATCCTCGGTCTGCCAGTTCTCACAGACCTGATCGACCACTTCGCCGACGTGCCGCCAGCCTTCATGGGAAATCGCGTCACCGTATTTGTTGACCAGATACACGGCGTCCATCAGTTCGCCGAAGATGTCCAGCTGGACCTGCTCGTAGGCACCGTTGCCGATGCGCACCGGTCGCGCGCCGCCGTGGCCGGCCAGGTGCGTGAGTTCGGTTTCCGGCAACTCCTGCTGGCCGTCGATGGCATAGAGGATGTTGAGCTTCATCGGTTTGCCGCAGCAATCGCTGACCCGTCCGCGCAACCATTGCATGTAGTGGTTGGCCTCGTCGACGAAGCCCAGGCGCATGAACGCATAAACCGTGAACGACGCATCGCGAATCCACGTGTAGCGATAATCCCAGTTGCGCTCGCCCCCGGGGGTTTCCGGCAGGCCAAAGGTGGCGGCGGCGAGGATCGCACCTTGGCGACGGGAGGTCAGCAGTTTCAGGGCAAGGGCGGAGCGATTGACCATTTCCCGCCACCGGCCGCGATAGTTGGATTGGCCGATCCAGCCGCGCCAGTATTTCAATGTGCGCTCCATGCACAGCTCGGCAGCGCCCTCGGTGAAACGCGGATCATCAATGCCGCCGAGCATGAACGCGGCGGTTTCATTGTGCTTGAGGGTGAACTGCGCGACGGCTGCCTGTGCGTCGACCTGCAGGGTTTGATCTGAAGCCAGGCGTAGCGACGGCTGGCCAGCGGAATGGAACGTTACGTCCTTTGCGTCCATCTCTGCCTGGGTTTCGGCGCGGCCGTAGTCATGGCGTACCGCACAACGCAGATTGAACGTCGCCGAGCCGCTGACTACTCGCACGCGGCGCATCAGCAACGGCAGGGAATCGACATCGTCACCGATGGGCAGCAGATCGGTAATCTCCACCACGGCGTGTTCGCTCAGCCAACGGGTCTGCAAGACGTTGGTGTCGGGCAGATAAATCTGTTCCCGGCGTGCGTCTGGCAAGTCCGGCGCGAGCTGGAAAATGCCTGCTTCAGGGGTATCGAGCAGCGAGCAGAAAATTGTCGGGCTGTCGAACTCCGGCCAGCAGAAAAAATCCACGCTGCCCTTGTCGTTGACCAGCGCGGCGCTGCGCATGTCGCCGATGATTCCGTGAGCACCGATGGCGCTCTGTTGTTCCATTTCAGGCTCAGCCATTGCCACGAAACTCCGGATAGAGGCTCATCCCGCCATCGATGAACAGGGTGGTGCCGACGATGTAATCGGACAGGTCGGAAGCGAGGAAGACCACTGCATTGGCAACGTCCTCGACGTCACCAATGCGTCCGTAGGGAATCAGTTCGAGAAGCTTTTTGCCGGCTTCGCCTGCGGTGGCGTCAGCGTTGATCGCAGTGCTGATCGCACCGGGCGCGATGCTGTTGATGCGGATGCGCTGTTGGCTGACTTCCTGGGCGAGGCTCTGCATCAATTGATCGACGCCGCCTTTGGACGCCGCGTAGTTGACATGCCCGGCCCATGGAATGCGCTGGTGCACCGAGCTCATGTGAATGATCTTGCCCGCCGCGCGCGACACGCCTTCGCGCACGCCCTGACGCTGGAAAATCCGCAGCGCCGCACGTGCGCAGAGGAACTGCCCGGTGAGGTTGACGCCGATCACCGTGTTCCAGTCGTCGAGCGTCATGTCCACGGCGGCAGCGTCTTTTTGCAGGCCGGAATTGGCCACCAGAATGTCCAGCGAGCCGAACGCGTCGACGGTCTCTTTGAACAGCCGTTCGACCTCGTCCTCTTTCGAGACGTCGGCACCGATGGCCAGTGCTTTACCGCCCTTGGCGTTGATTTGCGCGGCCAGTTCTTCAGCGGGTCCGGCGCTGCTGTTGTAGTTGATCACGACCGCCGCGCCGGCCGCGGCGAGTGCTTTCGCGGCGCCATGGCCGATGCCGGAGCTGGCGCCGGTGACCAGTGCCACCTGATGAGCGAGGGAGATCTGCATGACGATTCACGCCTTGGTTCCAGAGACTTAAGTAGCTGACTGATGGCCGGCGGCGAGAGTTCATCTGCAACCATGAAAAGTTCGCCAGCGTCAGACCTGATAGCGGCCACTGCTGCGATGCCATTCGACGTTGCCGGCCAACCAGCTCTTGATTCCGCGCAGGTAGCGTTTGAGTCGCGGCGAGGCGTGCGGCAACAATGCTCGTTCTGCCGACTCATACAGATGCATGATTTCATCGTGAACGGCAGCACTTTGTGCCATCGCCTGAGCGGGCGAGCAGCCCTGTTCGCGGATCAGCAACAAGGGCAGGTTGAAATCGCCGATACCTGCCTGCTGTTCCTTCAGCGCGGAAAACAGGTCATTGGCAATGATCGTGGCGCTGGCGGCCAGCGTCGTGACGCGCCTCACCGCGGATGAACAGTAGACATTGGCGGGCAATTCATACCCGCCGATGATGTCGATCAGCGCCAGGCACGGCAGGAAACTGTTGACCTGCCGTTGAGCCAGATATTCCCAGAGCGCGGGCGTGATTCCTTCGATACGCCAAGCCGCTTCGGCGGTCATGGTGACGAACATGGCAATGATTTCATGGCGTACGCGGGCAACCTGCGCCGCTGTCGCGAATGCCTCGACCCGCGCCAGCCAGGCACGCAGGGCGACCAACACCGGATCACTGTTCAATGCCTGCTCGAGCCCCGGGCGAAATCGTTCGCTCAAGTGAACCGGCTCCAGGGCTGCCAGCGCCAGAGAGAGGCGCGGCCCGACCATGCTCGGCTCGGATCCGGTTCGCTCGTCGTCGCAATAGTAATCGTCCACGGCAAACAGCGCGGCGAAACATTGCGCCGCCAGCAACAGCCGATCGGGCTCATCGGTGTCGGTATGACACAGCATGGCGAAGCGCCCGAAAGCCATGGCGCGGACCTTGTCGTGCCGCCCCGGAAAAATCCCCACCTGCTCGATCCACGGCATCAGCCGATCATCCACCGCAGCCGCCAGCGCGGCGTCGTTGCGAAAGGGTGCCAGTCCATACAGGGCGGGCACGGCCCACGGCGCCTTTTCCGCTTCGGGTAAGACGAGCATTGACGATTCGTCCATGGCCAGGCTCCTGAGTGTGGTTGCAGGGTTCCACGGTGATACGTGAAGATCAACGGCCTCATCAGAGCGCAAACCACAAGGGAGCGCACCTGTCAGGTCTGACAGGTCAACGCGCATTTTCGACAAATGGTCATCGTCGTCAGCGCTGGAAAGATCAGCTGGCTTTCACACTCCACCAACAATTACGCGCTTCCACGGCATTCAAGCCTATGGCAACTTGGCCGCCCCTGATGAGGCTGCGATCAATGGCAAACCCCTACCGCGAATTGTTCACCGCCCCCGGCGCCCGTGCTTTTGTAATGGCCGGGATGCTGGCGCGCATGCCGATTTCGATGACCGGCATCGGCCTGATCACCATGCTCGCGCAGTTGAACGGCGGCTATGCGCTGGCGGGCGCGGTGGCGGCGACGTTCGCCCTGGCCACGGCGTTTTGCGCGCCGCAGGTGTCACGGCTGGTGGACCGCTACGGTCAAGGGCGGGTTCTGCCGATCGCAGCGCTGACCGGTGGCGGCGGGTTGTTGATGCTGCTGCTGTGCACGCGTGTGCAGGCGCCGAACTGGACATTGTTCGTGTTCGCCGCGCTGGCCGGTTGCATGCCGAGCATGTCGGCGATGGTGCGGGCGCGCTGGACCGAAATCTACCGGGGCCAGCCGCAGTTGCAGACGGCCTATGCGCTGGAGTCGGTGCTCGACGAAGTGTGTTTTATCGTCGGGCCGCCGCTATCGGTGGGCCTGTCCGTTGCAGTGTTTCCCGAGGCCGGGCCGTTGGCGGCGTTGTTGGCGCTGGCTATCGGCGTGACGACGTTTGTCGCCCAGCGCAGCACCGAGCCGCCAGTGCATGCGCAGGAGTCGCAGCATCAGGGCTCGATCATCCGCTCGACCGATGTGCAATGGCTGCTGGCCTTGATGCTGGCGATGGGCGTGATCGTCGGAGTCATCGACGTGGTCAGCGTCGCCTTCGCCCAGCATCAGGGCCAGCCGGCAGCGGCGAGTATTGTCTTGTCGGTATACGCGATCGGCTCATGCCTGGCCGGCATCGCCTTTGGTGCGATGCGCTCGAAATTGCCGCTGCCGCGCCTGTTTCTCTACGGCGGGCTGGCGACAGCGGTGACCACGCTGCCGCTGCTCCTGGCGAGCAATATTCTCGGCTTGTCGGTGGCGGTGTTCATCGCCGGCCTGTTCTTTTCGCCGACGCTGATCGTGGCGATGGCGCTGATCGAACGCATCGTGCCGCCGGCCAAACTCACCGAAGGCCTGACCTGGCTGGTGACCGGGCTGAGCATCGGCGTAGCAATCGGCGCCGCCGGCTCCGGCGCGCTGGTGGATGCGTTAGGCGCGCGCAGCGGGTTTTGGCTGGCAATCGCGGCGGGGGCGGTGGTGCTGGGCTCGGCGATCCAGAGTTACCGCCACCTCCGGGTAGGAGCGTAGGAGCTGACGAGTGCAACGAGGCTGCGATCTTTTGACTTTGACTTTGGATTTTGAAGATCAAGATCAAGATCAAAAGATCGCAGCCTCGTTGCACTCGTCAGCTCCTACGCTCCTACAGGAAATCGGGTTACCAGCCTCGTCCTGAGTTGATCCAGAAGTTGACGGATAGCGACGTCGACACCGATTCAACCTGATGAAACCACCCCTCGGGCAAAAACAGCAGATCCCCAGCCTCCAGCGTCACGCGCAAAAATGTCACCTCCCGCGCCGCCGGGAAACGCTCATAGTCCGGCGCATCCGGGTTGAAATCGCAGCCATCCAGACCACCCTTGGGCGCGGTCGACCAGGTGCCCAGCGCCTCGCGATGATGCGGTGCGGCGAGGGTGAATTTTTTCTGCCCCCAGACCTGGGCGAACAGGTTGTCGGTGTCATCGCGATGCAGCGGCGTCAGCGTGCCCCTGGGGCCGATCCAGATGCGCGGCGGGATGAACAGCGAGGTGTCGAAGTAGGGCGGGTACTGGATCTGTTGCAGCAGCTGCACGGGCAGGATGTTGTTGCCCATGTACGCCGGCGGCTCGCCGTCCGCGCCCTTGACCGCCGGGCTGTCCAGCGAGGCGATGAACTCGGCCATCGAGGTCGAGCGGAAATCACGCTCGGTGGAGAAGGTCTTCTTCACGTAATCGCCATGGCGAGTGATGCCCTGCAGTTCGGCGAAATGCACCAGCGACTCTTCGCGGCTCAGGCTGAACAACGGCCAGTCGTGCAGGGCATTGCTGATCACCAACGGAATGCCGTTGGGCAGATAACGGGTCTCGAATTCATGTCGGCTCAATTCGGCGCGCGTGCGACGTTCGACGCTGGTCTGCCTGGGCAGTGCAGCAGTGAGCTTTTCGCTGAAGCGCGGCGGGGTCGGGTAGCGCTTGTTCATGTCGACCTTTTCCACCGTGCCGCCTCCCTGGCGGGCGTGGTCGATGATCTGTGGCAGCATTGTCGCCAGGCCCATGTTGCCGCCGATCTTCAGCCGACCGCTGGCGAACAGTTCCTCGACATTGACCACCCCGGCCATGATCCCCAAAAAGTCCTTTTCTGCCACTTCGATGGTCACGTCCGGGCTTGGGTGGCGCCCGAGCTCCGTGCGCTGGCTGGTCTTGATGTCGTACCAGTACGCCTGTTGCGCACTGAAGATGAACTGGAAAACGCCCTCGATGCCGACCGCGCCGGCGTTGGCGAACAACTTGCCCAGAATGCTCTGCAGGTCCACGGTGATTCCCTCGCGATTGTTGTTTTTTTCCTGAACAGGCAACGAGCGGCCGGCGGGGGAATTTAGCGATCGGTGACTAATTTGTCCGGCCATTGATCCGTCTTTCTTGCAGACACATTTTTCAAGGAAAGCGCGGTGACCAAGCTGACATTGCTGTGCCTGCCCTATTCGGGTGCCAGCGCCATGGTTTACAGCCGCTGGCGGCGTCAACTGCCGACGTGGCTGCAATTGCAACCGGTGGAACTGCCGGGGCGTGGCGCGCGGTTCGACGAACCTCTGCAAACCGACATGCGCGCGTTGGCGCGGCAACTGGCGCGCGAACACAAACCGGGTCTGCAAGGCCCGTATGCGTTGTTCGGGCATAGCCTCGGCGCGTTGCTCGCTTGCGAACTGGCCCATGCCTTTCGCGAGCTCGGCGCGCCGGAGCCGCTGGCGCTGTTCGCCTCCGGCACCGCCGCGCCGACCATGCGTAGCGACTACGACCGCGGCTTTGCCGAGCCGCGCAGCGATGAGGAGCTCATCGAACAGCTGCGCACCTTTCAGGGTACCAGCGAAGAAATCCTCGCCAATCAGGAATTGATGAGCCTGACCCTGCCGGTGCTGCGCGCCGATTTCATGATGTGCGGGCGCTTCACGCCTGCCGAGCGGCCCTTGCTCAATTGCCCGGTGCACGTGCTCGGCGGCAAGGAAGACCGCGCCACCACCGAACAACTGATCGGCTGGAGCAAAGAGACCCTGGGCAGTTTCTCGGTGGACATGATGACAGGTGGGCATTTCTTCATTCATGAACATGAAGCGCGGGTCATTCGCACGATCAAGAGCCATCTGGAAGTGCATCACCGGCGCCTTGCGCAGGCCGCGCAACCGGCGTTCTGAGAAGCGACTCATCCATCACGCATAGTCAGGAGGCCAGTCATGGCTGTTGCTTTGGGATTTTCCGTTCGGCCATTGCTGCCGCAGCGCGGTCGCTTGCCGCTGTTGATCGAGGCGAGCGATGCCGACACTGATCTGTTGGCGGTATTCGATGAATTGAAGGAGCTGGTCGACGAGCATCTGCTGCGCGACGGTGGTGTGCTGTTTCGCGGTTTCCGCCTCGATGGCGCCGAGCAGTTCCGCCGGTTCGCTGCGAGCTTCGGTCATCCGCTGCTGAACTACGAGTTCGGCTCGACCCCGCGTACCAACGTCACCCAAGGCGTGTACACCTCCACGGAATACCCGGCGCACCAGAGCATTCCGTTGCACAACGAACAGGCGTATTCCCGCGACTGGCCGATGAAAATCTGGTTCTACAGCATGATCGCGGCGAAGTCCGGCGGTGAGACGCCGATTGCCGACAGCCGCGAAGTCTACCGGCGCATTCCGGTGGCGATCCGTGAGCGTTTCGTCAGCAAAGGCCTGATGTATGTGCGCAACTTCGGCAACGGCCTCGATGTCGCCTGGGAAGACGTGTTCAACACCGAAGACCGCGAGGTCGTCGAGGCCTACTGCAAGGCCCACGGCATTGTCTGTGAATGGAAGGACGACGGCGAGCTGCGCACGCGGCAGACCTGTCAGGCGGTGGCGGTGCACCCGGTAACGGGCGATCACGTCTGGTTCAATCAGGCGCACCTGTTTCACATCTCCAACCTGCAAGCGGAGGTGCGCGAAAGCCTGCTCGACATCGTCGACGAAGAAGACCTGCCACGTAACGTCTACTACGGCGACGGTTCGCCGATCGAAGACGAAGTGCTGGCGCAGATTCGCGCGGTGCTCGATGACTGTGCGATCAGTTTTCCGTGGCAGGAGGGCGACGTGCTGATGCTCGATAACATGCTGTCCGCGCATGCTCGCTCACCGTTCGAAGGGCCGCGCAAAGTGATTGTGGCAATGGCCGAGGGGCATTCGCAGGACGCGCGCTGAGCGGGTCGCAACGCTTCAATTTGAATGCCGAAGCCGGGCCTGTACCGGACTTCGGCATTTGTCTGTCTGGCGTTCGTACCGTCGGGCTGCGATTGCCGCTGGCGCGCTAAATCGTTGCGCGGGCCATTCGTTCTTGTTGATACGACCGGGTCTCCAGGTCACGCCGCCGATCAGCAAGGACTCCACGCATGAATGCCGCAGACGCACAGAAACTAGCCCGCCGCTTTATCGAATTGCCCCAGGACAAACGTCGTTTGTTCCTCGCCGGCATGGCCCGCGAAGGCATCGATTTTGCGCAGCTTCCCATGACTGCCTGCGACGGCATCGCTGAGCGCGACGGCCTGTCTTACGCGCAGCAGCGCATGTGGTTTCTCTGGCAACTGGAGCCGACCAGCGCAGCCTACAACCTGCCGATGGCGGTGCGTCTGGATGGCGATCTGCAAGTCGAGGCACTGGAGCAGGCCTTCAGCCGTCTGGCGGCACGCCACGAATGTTTGCGCACCACCTTCGGCCAGGACGGCGAGCGTGCCTTCCAGCGTGTGGCCGAGCCGCAGCCACTGAAGTTGCCCGTTACTGACCTGGGCGGGTTGCCCGAAGCGCAGCGCTGGCCGCTCGCGCAGCAGCACATGATGGCCGAGGCGACCCAGGCCTTCGACCTGCAGAACGGCCCGCTGCTGAGTCTGCGTCTGTTGCGCCTGGCCGAGCGGGAACATGTGCTGCTGCTGACCCTGCATCACATCATCGCCGACGGCTGGTCGATGAACATTCTGATCGATGAGTTCATGCGCACCTACGATGCGCTGGTGGCCGGGCGCGAACCGACGCTGGCGCCGCTGACCGTGCACTATCGCGACTACGCGCTGTGGCAGCGCAGCTGGCTGGAGGCTGGCGAGCGTGAGCGGCAACTGGACTACTGGCGCACGCAACTGGGGGACGAGCATCCGGTGCTGGAATTGCCCACCGACCGCGCCTATCCGGCGCAATCCAGCCATCAGGGCGCACGCCTGGAAACGGTGATTGACGCAACCCTGCGTGAAGAGCTGAAAAACCTCGCCCAGCGTCAGGGCGTGACGCTGTTCGTGGTGCTTTTGGCAGCGTTCAAAACCCTGCTGCATCGCTACAGCGGCCAGACCGATATTCGTGTCGGCGGACTGATCGCCAACCGCACCCGCAGTGAAACCGAAGGCCTGATCGGCTTCTTCGTCAACACGCAGATCCTGCGCAGCGCGGTCACTGCGCAGACGCCGTTCACTGAGCTGCTGCAGAGCCTGCGCCAGGCGGCACTGGGTGCGCAGGCCCATCAGGATCTGCCGTTCGACGCCCTGATCGAAGCCCTGCAACCGGCACGCAGCCAGAGCCACAATCCGCTGTTTCAGGTGATGTTCAACCATCAACCGCTGGTCACCGATTTGCATCAGGCGCAACTCGCTTCAGGCTTGCGCGTGGGCTATCTGAGCGAAGAACAACTGGCCGGCAGCGCTCGGCAACACGCGGCCACCAGTGACCTGATGCTCGACACCCGTGAGGAGGGCGAGCAACTGTTTGCCGCCTTCACTTACGCCACGGATATTTTCGACGCCGCGACCATCGCCGCGCTGGCCGGGCATTGGCGCAACATTCTCCAGTCGGTGTGCCGCCACCCGCAACAGTTGATCGGTGACGTGGCGATGCTCGCCGATAGCGAACGGCAAGCGCTGATTCAGTCCACTGCGCCTGCGCCTCGTTTCACCAGCGTGCAAACCCTGTTCGAAGCGCAGGTCGCGCGCACTGGGCAAGCGCCGGCGGTGCGGTTGGCCTCTGCGCCTGCGCCGGCATTCAGCTACGCCGAACTCAACACTCGCAGCAATCGTCTGGCCCATCAGTTGCGCGCATGGGGTGTCGGTCCGGACGTGCTGGTCGGTGTTGCGCTGGGGCGCTCGCTGGAACTGGCGGTGGCGCTGCTGGCGGTGCTCAAGGCCGGCGGTGCCTACGTGCCGCTGGACCCGCAGACCCCGGCCGAACGCTTGCGCCATGTGCTCGATGACAGCGGTCTGAAACTGTTGCTCAGCGACCGGCAAAGCCTCGCCAGCCTGCCGCCCCTCGATGGCGTCGAGTGCCTGTGTCTGGAGCAGTTGCCCGACAGTGAGCAGGCCGACAATCTGCCGGTCACGGTCGAAGCCGACAACCTCGCTTACGTGATCTACACCTCTGGCTCCACCGGGCGGCCGAAAGGCGTGGCGGTCAGTCACGGTGCGCTGAGCGAGTTCATCGCCCGCGCCATCGATTACAGCGATCTGCACGAAGGCGACCGGGTTCTGCAATTCGCCACCAGCAGTTTCGACGGTTTCGTCGAGCAGTTTTTCCCGCCGTTGTGCCATGGCGCCAGCGTGGTCATGCGTGACGCGCCGTTGTGGGACAGCGCGACGCTGCATCAGGTCATCGTCGATCAGGGCATCACTCTTGCCGACCTGCCGGCGGCCTACTGGTATTGGCTGGTGCAGGAATACGCGGCGAAACCGCCGGCAAGTTTCGCCGCGCTGCGCCAGGTTCACGTTGGCGGTGAAGCCATGGCGGTGGACGGCTTGCGCCTGTGGCAGCAGGCCGGGCTCGGCCATGTGCGCCTGCTCAACACCTACGGGCCGACCGAGGCCACGGTGGTCTCGACGATTCATGACTGCACCGGGCTGACCGCGCAGGATGTGTCGTGGCGCGGCATGCCGATCGGCAAGGGGCTGGCGGCGCGGCGCCTGTACGTGCTCGACGATGACCTGAACCTGCTGCCGCAAGGCGCTGTGGGCGAGTTGTACATCGGTGGGCCGGGACTGGCACGGGGTTATCACCGTCAGCCGAGCCTCAGCGCCGAGCGTTTCATTGCCGACCCGTTCGCCGACGGTCAGCGCCTGTACCGCACCGGCGATCGTGCGCGGCTGCGCGGCGATGGCGCGCTGGAGTACGTCGGTCGGGTCGATCATCAGGTGAAGATTCGCGGTTTCCGCATCGAACTGGGCGAGATCGAATCGCGCCTGCAGCAATGTCCCGGGGTTCGCGAAGCGGTGG
Organism: Pseudomonas sp. FR229a; assembly: GCF_030209115.1. Taxonomy (NCBI): domain Bacteria; kingdom Pseudomonadati; phylum Pseudomonadota; class Gammaproteobacteria; order Pseudomonadales; family Pseudomonadaceae; genus Pseudomonas; species Pseudomonas sp. FR229a. Next base: position 19,158 of record NZ_JARVSP010000024.1, read on the forward strand.
TGCTGGCGGTGCCGTTCGCGGGCGGTACGCAACTGGTCGCCTACGTGGTGACGGAACCGGCAGCGCTCGCCAGTGCGGCGACGCAAGCGCTGTTCCGTCAGCAGACCCGCGCCGCGCTGCAAGCCAGCCTGCCGGATTACATGGTGCCGGGGCATCTGCTGTTGCTGGCGAACCTGCCGCTGACGCCGAGTGGCAAGCTCGACCGCAAGGCCTTGCCAGCGCCGGATCCGGCGCAGTTGCAGGGCGATTACCGCGCCCCGCAATCGGCGGCCGAGCAGTGCCTGGCGCAGGTCTGGGCCGAGGTGCTGCAGGTGCCGCGTGTGGGTCTGGACGATCACTTTTTTGAACTGGGCGGCCATTCGTTGTTGGCCGCGCAGGTGATCGCGCGAATCAAGGAGCAGATGGGTGTGGTGCTGCCGCTGCGCAGTCTGTTCGAAAAACCGCTGCTGGCGGATCTCGCCGAGGTGCTCGGGCAACTGGCCGAGGCGAGCGGCGACGACGACTGGTCCGACATGGATCAGTTCATGAATGCTTTGCAAGGAGAAGAAGTATGAGCGGCACGATGGCGGAACGTATTGCGCAAAGATTCGTCGGCCTGCCGCTGGAGCAGCGTCGGCTGTTTCTCGCCAGGCTGCGTGAGGAGGGCAAGGATTTCAGCCTGCTGCCGCTGCCGGTCAGCCGCCACGACTGCGCACAGATTCCCCTGTCGTTCGCCCAGCAGCGCCTGCTGTTTCTCTGGCAACTGGAACCGCACAGTGCCGCGTACAACATGGCCGCCGGCTTGCGTCTGAAGGGGCTGCTGGACGAGTCGGCATTGAGCCGTTCGTTTGATCATCTGCTGGCGCGCCATGAAGTGTTGCGCACGGTGTTCCACACTGACGGCGATCAGCCCTATCAGGTGATTCTCGAGCAGCAAAGTATTGCCCTGGAACGCTTCGACCTGACGGGCATCGCGGCGCAAGAGCGCGAGCAAGTACTCGCGCAACACGTGCAGGACGTCACCGCGCAACCGTTCGATCTGCGCCACGGCCCGTTGTTGCGCGCCAGTCTGTTTGCCTTGGCCGACGACGAGTTCGTGCTGGTGGTGAGCATGCATCACATCGTCTCCGACGGCTGGTCGATGGACGTCATGGTCAAGGAATTCGTCCAGTGCTATCAGGCTTTCAGTCTGCAGCGCGAGCCGCAGTTGCCGGCGTTGCCATTGCAGTATGCCGACTATGCGATCTGGCAGCGACGCTGGCTGGAAGCAGGCGAGGGCGAGCGCCAGCTCGACTACTGGCGTCAGCAACTGGGTGACGAGCATCCGCTGCTGGAAGTGGCGCCGGACTTTGCCCGACCGCTGACCCAGAGTTTTGCGGGGCAGACCCTGAGCTTCGATTTCGGTGCCGACCTGTCGCGCCAGCTCAATGCTTTTGCCCGCAGCCAGGGCATCAGTCTGTTCATGCTGGTGCTGGCCGGGTTCTCGCTGTTCCTCTCGCGTCTGGCCGGCGAGCGCGACATACGTGTTGGCGTGCCGAATGCCAACCGTAGCCGCGCCGAAGTCGAAGGGCTGATCGGTTTCTTCGTTAACACTCAGGTGCTGCGCTGCCAGATCGATGAGTGCGCCAGCTTCGCGGATTTGCTGGCGCAGGTGCGGGAAGCGGCGTTCGGCGCGCAGGCGCATCAGGAATTGCCGTTCGAGCAACTGGTCGACGAATTGGTCGCCGAGCGCACCCTGGGTCACAACCCGTTGTTCCAGGCCAAGTTCAACCAGAACGTCGGCATGCAGAAACAACGCTCGATGGCTTTGCCCGGTCTGACCGTCAGCGAATACCCGCTGGCCAAGGACGGCACGCATTTCGATCTGGCCCTGGACATCACCGACGACGGCGCGCTGATCCACGGTCAGATGACCTACGCCAGCGATCTTTATCGGGCGGAAACGGTCGCCGCTTTCGTGCCGATGTTGCTCGACCTGTTCAGCCAATTGCTCAATGCGCCGCAGGCGCCGCTGCACACGGTCGCCACGCAACGGCCTGCGGCGCTTGCCATTCAACGCGAACCGGCGTTGACGGTGTTGCAGCACTGGACCCGTGAAGTGGCCCGCCAGCCGCAGGCGCTGGCCGCCCGTGATCTTCAGCAGACCATGACGTTCCAGGCACTGGATGAGCAAGCCAATCGTTTCGCCCATTATTTGCGTGCGCAGGGCATCAATGTTGGCGAACCGGTGGCGGTGCTGCTGGAGCGTTCGCTGGACTGGCTGACTTGCGTGTTGGCGATTCTCAAGGCTGGCGCGGTGTACATGCCCCTCGACGTCAAGGCACCGAGCGCACGCCTGCAACAGATGCTCGGGGCTGCGCAGGCACGGGCGTTGATCGCTGCCGAAGGCGATGCGCGGGTCAGCGAACTGGCGGTCGAGGGCTGTCAGGGTCTTGAATTTGCCCCGGAGCAATGGCAGTCGCTGCCGGCGTCCGCGCCTGAGCTGACGCTACATGCACAATCGCCGGCCTATGTGATTCACACCTCCGGTTCCACCGGGCAACCCAAGGGCGTGCTGGTCAGCCACGCTGCGTTGGGCAGTTATGTGCGCGGCGTCCTCGAGCGTCTGGCGCCTGCGCCCGAGGCGAGCATGGCGCTGGTTTCGACCATCGCCGCCGACCTTGGCTTCACCGTGCTGTTCGGCGCGTTGTGCTCGGGCCGCCTGCTGCATGTGCTGCCGGAAGAGCTCGGTTTCGACCCGGACCGCTTTGCCGACTACATGGCCCGCCATCGCGTCGGCGTGCTGAAAATCGTTCCCGGCCATCTCGCCGCGCTGTTGCAGGCGGCCCAGCCTGTCGATGTGCTGCCGGAACACGCATTGATCGTCGGCGGCGAAGCCTGTTCGCCGGCGCTGGTCGAGCGCGTGCAGCAACTGAAACCGGGCTGTCGCCTGATCAATCACTATGGCCCGAGCGAAACCACCGTAGGCGTGCTGACCCATGAGGCCGAAGCACTTGCCGCGCAGACGCGCAGCGTTCCGGTCGGCACGGCGTTGGCCGGTGCCCATGTCTATGTGCTCGACGATGTGCTCAACCCGGTGGCCGATCAGGTTGCCGGTGAGCTGTACATCGGCGGCGACAGCGTTGCCCTGGGTTACCTGAATCAGCCGGGACTGACCGCCGAACGTTTCCTGCCCGACCCGTTCGGCGTAGCCGGCGCGCGGGTGTACCGCAGCGGCGACCGGGTCCGGCGCAACCGCGAGCAGGCGCTGGAATTCATCGGTCGTGCCGACGATCAAGTGAAAGTGCGCGGCTACCGCGTCGAGCCGGCGGAAGTCGCGCGGCTGTTGCTCAGCCTCGACGGCGTCAGCGAAGCCGCGGTGCTCGCGTTGCCACTGGATGACGATCCGGCGCGCCTGCAACTGCTGGCCTGGTGCGTGCCGCTAGCGGGTGCGAAGGTGCAGGCGCAGGCGCAGGCGCAGGCGCTGCGCGAGCAATTGCAGGCGCGGCTGCCGGACTACATGGTGCCGGCGCAGTTGCTGTTGCTGGAAAAGCTGCCGCTGACTGCCAACGGCAAACTCGACAAACGCGCCTTGCCCGTGCCCGGCGTGGTCAGCCAGCAGTTTGTCGCGCCGGTCGGTGAGATCGAAGAGAAACTGGCTGCAATCTGGGCCGAGGTGCTCAAGCTCGAGCGGGTCGGCAGCAGCGATAACTTCTTCGAACTGGGTGGCGACTCGATTCTCAGTCTGCAGATCATCGCCCGGGCCAAGCGCCAGGGGATCAAGCTCAGCCCCAAGCAGTTGTTCGAAAAACAGACCATCGGCCAACTGGCCGCCGTGGCCAAACTGATCGAGGCCAAACCGGCTGCCGCTGCCGCACCTGTGGCACGCGGGCCATTGCCGTTGCTGCCGATTCAAGAGCGTTTCTTCGAGACGCCGATTGTCCAGCGCCAGCACTGGAATCAGTCGGTGATGTTGCAACCGACCCTGGCGCTGGACGCCGTGCATCTGCGCAAGGCGCTGGCGACGTTGCTCGAACAGCACGAAGCACTGGCCTTGAGCTTTGTGCAGTCGGGCGATCGCTGGCAGGCACTGCCGCAGCCGCAGGGTGATGCCGAACTGCTCTGGGTCCGCGAGCTGGACAACCTCGACGCCTTGCCAGCGCTGGTCGACGCGGCGCAGCGCAGCCTGGATCTGCAACGCGGGCATTTGCTGCGCGCGGTGCTGGTCAATCTGCCGAATGCCGAGCAACGTCTGCTGCTGGTGATCCATCACCTGGTGGTCGATGGCGTGTCGTGGCGCATTCTGCTGGAGGACTTGCAGCAGGCCTACCACGCCCTGGCGGCGGGAACGGCGCTCGCGTTGCCGGGCAAAAGCAGTTCGCTGCACGACTGGGCCGGGCAGTTGCATCGTTATGCACAGAGCGAAACGTTGGCGGCTGAAAGCGCTTATTGGCGCCAGACCCTTGAGGCCGACAACGCGGCCCTGCCAAGGGATTTTGCCGAGGACAGCCAGACCCGCGCCGAGGCCGCCCGCGCCAGTACGCGCCTGAGCCAGACACTGACCGACAAGCTGCTGAAAGTCGCCCCGGCGGCGTATCGCACGCAGATCAATGATCTGTTGCTGACTGCATTGGCGCGGGTGCTGTGTGACTGGAGCGAGCAGCCTTCGGTGTTGATCCAGCTCGAAGGTCATGGTCGTGAAGACCTGTTCGACGACATCGACCTGAGCCGCACGGTCGGCTGGTTCAGCAGCCTGTTCCCGGTGCGCCTGACCCCGCAGGAAAATCCCGTTGCGTCGCTGTGTGCGATCAAGGAGCAACTGCGTGCGGTGCCGGGCAAAGGCATCGGTTATGGCGTGCTGCGTTACCTCACGCGTTCTGCCGAGTTGCAGGCGCTGGCGCAACCCCGGGTGACCTTCAATTATCTCGGCCAGTTCGACGGCGCGTTCAGCGCTGAGCAAGGCGCGTTGTTCGTGCCAAGCGCTGACAGCACCGGTGCCAATCAGGATGAGCAGGCGCCGCTGGGCAATTGGCTGAGTGTCGACGGTCAGGTCTTCGGCGGTGAGCTGGAACTGACCTGGACCTTCGGCACCGGCATGTACCGCACCGCGACCATCGAGGCGTTGGCCGAGGCCTATCGCGTCGAGCTGGAGCGCCTGATCGAACATTGCTGCGAGAGCGGCGCCGGTGGCGTGACACCCTCGGACTTCAACCTCGCCAACCTCACGCAAGCGCAGCTGTCGGCGCTGCCGATCGCGCCGCGTGACATCGTTGATCTGTACCCGCTGTCGCCGATGCAGCAAGGCATTCTGTTCCACAGCCGCAACGAGCCGCACAGCCCGGCCTATACCAATCAACTGCGGGTCGACGTGGAACAACTCGACGCCGAGCGCTTCCGCCAGGCCTGGCAGCAGACCCTCGTAGCCCACGATATCCTGCGTACCGCGTTCGTCTGGCCGCAGGATGCTGCAGCGCCGGTGCAGGTGGTGCGCAGCCGTGTGCGGATGCCTTGGCAGGTGCAGGACTGGCGCGGTCGCGATGGCCTCGGTTCAGCGCTTGATCATCTGGCCACTGAAGATCTGCACAAAGGTTTCGATCTGCTCGACGCGCCGCTGTTGCGCGTGACGCTGGTGCGCACCGATGAGAACACTCATCACCTGATCTACACCTGTCATCACATCCTCATGGACGGCTGGAGCACTTCGCAGTTGTTCGGCGAAGTGCTGCAACGCTACGCCGGCATCACGCCGAGCGCAGGGCAGGGGCGCTATCGCGATTACATCGAATGGCTTGGCCAGCGCGATCAGCAGGCCAGTCGGCAATTCTGGAGCGCGGCGCTGGCGGAACTCGCAGAGCCGACGCGACTGGCCAGCGCCATGCCGGTCCGGCAGCGCGACGCAAGCGGTTATGCCGATCATGAGCATGTGTTCAGCGAACAGCTTACGGCCGAACTGAACCGCTTCGCCCGCGAACAGAAAGTCACCCTTAACACGCTGGTGCAAGCGGCGTGGCTGCTGCTGTTGCAGCGCTACACCGGGCAGGATCACGTGGCGTTTGGTGCAACCGTGGCTGGGCGGCCGACGGATTTACCGGGCGTCGAGCAGCAGATCGGCCTGTTCATCAACACCTTGCCGGTAGTGGCGGCGCCATCGCCGGAGATCGGCGTCAGCCAATGGCTGCAACAGGTACAGGACCTCAACCTGGCGTTGCGCGAGCACGAACACACGCCGCTGTATGACATTCAGCGCTGGGCCGGCACGGGTGCCGGGGCGTTGTTCGACAGTATTCTGGTGTTCGAAAACTATCCGATGGCTGAAGCGCTGGCGCAGGGCCCTGAGACGGGCCTGAAGTTCTCGGCAATCCGCCGGCAGGAGCAGACCAACTATCCGCTGACGCTGGTCGCGGTCACCGGCCGCGAGCTGAGTCTGGGCGTGAGTTACGATCAGGCCAGTTTCGACGCTCCAGCGATCAGTGCGTTGAGTGCGCAGTTGCAAGGTCTGCTCGAGCAGTTCCTCGCCGACGCCACCCAGCCGTTGGGCGCGCTGCAACTGCTCGCCGAGCCACAACGGCAACAAGCGATCGCGTGGGGCAAGGCGCCGGTGACCGCGCCGGATCAACGCACGGTGCTGGCGCACATCGCCGCGCAGGTGCAGCAACAGCCACAAGCGAGCGCGGTGCGGTTCGCTGAGCAGTCCATCGATTACCAAAGCCTCGATACCCGGGCCAATCGTCTGGCGCACAAGCTGCAAGGCATGGGCGTCGGGCCGGAGGTGCGCGTCGGCGTGTGCATGCGCCGCACGCCGGACATGCTGGTCGCACTGTTGGCGATCCTCAAGGCCGGTGGCGCCTACGTGCCGCTGGACCCGGATTATCCGCAGGAACGCTTGCTGCACATGCTGGACGACAGTCGCGCCGCCGTGCTGCTCACCGAACCGGCGGCGTTGGCGATGCTGCCGGAAACCTTGAGCGCGCAGGTGCTGCTGGTGGACGCGAGCGTCGCCAGCGAATGCCCGGTCACTGCGCCGCTGGTTAACCTCGCTGCAGACAATCTGGCGTACGTGATCTACACCTCCGGCTCCACCGGCAAACCGAAAGGCGTAGCGATCAGCCACGGCAATCTGTCGGCACTGATTCAATGGTCGGCGGGGGTCTATCGCGAAGAGCAATTGCGCGGCGTGCTGGCCTCGACCTCAATCTGCTTCGATCTGTCGGTGTGGGAAATCTTCGTCACGCTGGCCTGCGGTGGCTGTCTGGTGCTGGCCGACAACGCCCTGGCGCTGGCCGATTTGCCGGCGCGCGAGCAGGTCACCCTGATCAACAGCGTGCCGTCGGCGATTGCCGCGTTGCAGCGCGCCGGGCAGATTCCGGCTTCGGTTGGCACCATCAATCTGGCCGGCGAACCGCTCAAGCAGAGTCTGGTCGACAGCCTCTATGCCAGCACCCGGGTGCAGCGGGTCTACGACCTCTACGGGCCGTCGGAGGACACCACCTATTCGACCTACACCCTGCGCACGTCGCAGGGGCGGGCGAACATTGGCCGGCCGCTGGACAACACCGTGGCGTATCTGCTCGACAGTCAGTTGCAAGTGCTGCCCGCGGGCGTGCCGGCTGAGCTGTACCTGGCCGGTGCCGGAGTGACGCGCGGCTATCTGCGCCGCGCCGCGCTGACCGCCGAACGCTTTGTGCCGAATCCTTACGCGAGCAATGGCGAGCGTCTGTACCGCACCGGCGATCTGGTGCGCCAGGGCGACGACGGCAACATCGAGTACATCGGTCGCGCCGACCATCAGGTGAAGATTCGCGGTTTCCGTATCGAACTCAGCGAGATCGAAGCGCGCCTGCTGGAGCTTGACGATATCGGCGAAGCGGTGGTGCTGGCGCAGGACGGTGCCGCTGGCAAACATCTGCATGCCTATCTCGTCGCCGCGCCGGACAGCGAGCGGTCGACCCTGACCGAGCGGGTGCGCAGTGCGCTGGTCAGCCGCTTGCCGGCGCACATGGTCCCGGGGCATTTGCACCTGATCGACGCGATCCCGCTGACGCCCAACGGCAAGCTCGATCGCAAGGCGCTGATGGCGTTGGCCGAGAGCCCGATGCAGGAGCAATACCAGGCGCCGCAAAGCGACCTGCAGTGGGAGGTCGCAACGATCTGGCAGGAGGTGCTGGAGGTCGAGCGGGTAGGGCTGGCGGACAACTTCTTCCAGCTTGGCGGGCATTCGCTGCTGGCGACGCTGGTGGTGACCCGGGTGCAGGAGCGCCTCGGCGACAAGGTGCCGCTCAAGGCGCTGTTCGAAACCGACACGCTCAAGGATTTCTGCGCGCGGATCGAAGCGCTGCGCGTCGAAATGTCGCCCGTTCAGGATGAATTGGCTAAATCACTGGAGGCCCTCAAACGTCTATCCCTCGATGATCTGGAAAAACTGATTTCTTGAGAGGGAAAAACGCGTGCAAGAGTTAATCGAGTCGGTAGGACAACTTTCGGCTAAGCAAAGAAAGGCTCTGGCGGTTCTGCTCAAGCAGAAAGGCGTCAACCTCTTTGACATTGCCCCGGTTTTCAAGCGCACGGCTGAAGAGCCGTTGCTGCTGTCCTACGCTCAGCAGCGCCAGTGGTTCCTCTGGCAGTGGGCACCGCACAGCGCGGCCTACAACATTCCGACGGCCCTGCGCTTGCAGGGCCCGCTGGATGTGCCGGCACTGGAACGCAGCATCGCGGCGCTGATCGGACGCCACGAAACCTTGCGCACGGTATTCACTCAAGACAGTGCACAACCCTTGCAAGTGGTCCTGCCCGCAGGACCTTTTGCGTTGGAGATTCATCACCTGAGCGCTGATCTGGCGAACGACCCGGACAGCTCGATCCAGGCCTTCGTCCAGACCCAGAGCCAGAAGACTTTCGACCTGCAGCACGGCCCGTTGCTGCGTGCCGCGCTGCTCCAGGTCAGCCCCGCTGAGCATGTGCTGGTGCTGACCCTGCACCACATCGTTTCCGATGGCTGGTCGCTGCAAGTGATGATCGAGGAACTGGTGCAGCTCTACGCCGGTTTCAACCTCGGTCACGACGCCGGTTTGCCCGCGCTGCCGATCCAGTACGCCGATTACGCGTTGTGGCAGCGCCAGTGGATGGAAGCCGGGGAGCAGGAGCGCCAACTGGCCTACTGGCAGGAAAAACTCGGCGGCGAACAGCCGGTGCTGGAGCTGCCGCTGGATCGCCCGCGCGCGGTCGAGCAGAGCTTCGCCGGCGCCAGCCATAACCTGATTCTTGACCCGGTGCTGAGCAATGCCCTCAAGGCCTTCGCCCGGCAGGAAAACGTCACGCTGTTCGTGTTGCTGCTGGCTTCGTTTCACGCCTTGTTGCATCGCTACAGCGGGCAAAGCGATATCCGTGTCGGCGTGCCGGTGGCCAACCGTGGCCGGGTGGAAATCGAGCGCCTGATCGGCTTCTTCGTCAATACCCAAGTGCTCAAGGCGGATGTCGACGCAGAGTTGCCATTTGTCGAGCTGCTGCGTCAGGTCAAACAGACCGCGCAGGAGGCGCAGGCGCATCAGGACTTGCCCTTCGAGCAACTGGTCGAAGCGCTGGAACCGGGCCGCAGCCTCAGTCACAGTCCGCTGTTCCAGGTCATGTTCAACCACCAGGCCGAGCGCCGTGCGAGCGTTGCGACGCGCCTGAACGGTCTGAACATCGCGCCGCTGGAATGGCAGAGCCAGACCGCGCAATTCGACCTGACCCTCAACACCACCGAACAGGCCCACGGCATCGAAGCGGTACTCAAGTACGCCACCGACCTGTTCGACGCGGCGACTATCGAGCGCCTTGCGCAACACTGGACTGCGCTGTTGCAGGCGATCGTCGCCGAGCCGACCCAGCGCATCGGCCAATTGCCGATACTCGACGCCGGCCAGCAGCAACAGCTGTTGGCGCAATGGAATCCGCCGCGGGTCGAACAACCGCTGACCCAGTGCATCCAGCAAGCCATCGAAGCCCAGGCCGCGCGGCATGCCGACGCGGTGGCCGTGACCTTTGCCGGGCAATGCCTGACCTACGCTGAACTCAATCGCCGCGCCAACCAATGGGCGCATACGCTGATCGAGCGGGGTGTCGGCCCGGACGTGCGCGTCGGCGTTGCGGTCGAGCGTTCGCTGGACATGATCGTCGCCATTCTCGCGGTGCTGAAGGCCGGCGGTGCCTATGTGCCGCTGGACCCGAGCTACCCGGATGATCGCTTGAGTTACATGATCGACGACAGCGGCATTCAATTGCTGTTGACCCAGGGTCATTTGCTCGGGCAGTTGCCGATTCCACCGGGGCTGGTCTGCCTCGATCTGGATCAGGCGCCGGAACACAGCATCGAAAGCAACCCGCCGTGCCTGATCACGCCGGACAATCTGGCCTACGTCATTTACACATCCGGTTCCACCGGCAAACCCAAAGGCGCGTTGCTGCCGCACGGCAACGTCATGCGCCTGTTCAGCGCCACCGAGCAGTGGTTCGATTTCGGCCCGCAGGACAGCTGGACGCTGTTCCATTCCTACGCGTTCGACTTTTCGGTGTGGGAGATTTTCGGCGCGCTGTTGTATGGCGGCAAACTGGTGGTCGTGCCCCACGATGTCAGCCGTTCGCCGGAGGATTTCTACACGCTGCTCTGCGATGAAAATGTCACGGTGTTGAACCAGACGCCGTCGGCGTTCAAGCCGTTGATGCAGGTCGCCTGTGACTCTGCGCGCAGTAATGCCCTGCGTTACGTGGTGTTCGGTGGCGAGGCGCTGGAAGTGCAGAACCTGCGCCCGTGGTTCGAACGTTTTGGCGACCGCGCGCCGACGCTGATCAACATGTACGGCATCACCGAAACGACCGTGCACGTGACTTACCGGCCGTTGTCGCTGGCGGATCTGCACAGCAACCACAGCAGCCCGATTGGCGCGCCGATAGTCGACCTGTCGTGGTACTTGCTCGACGGCTCGCTCAACCTGGTGCCGCAAGGCTGCATCGGCGAGTTGTACATCGCCGGTGCCGGTCTGGCCCGTGGTTATCTGAATCAGTCCGGCATGAGCGCCACCCGCTTCGTGCCCGACCCGTTCAATCGCAAGGCAGGCGAGCGCCTGTATCGTACCGGCGACCTCGCACGGCTGCGCGGTGACGGGGTGATCGAGTACATCGGCCGTATCGACCACCAAGTGAAAATCCGTGGCTTCCGCATCGAGCTCGGCGAAATCGAAGCGCAACTGCTCATGCATCCGCAGGTGCGCGAAGCGGTGGTGCTGGCGGTGGACGGCCTCAGCGGCCAGCAACTGGCAACCTGGGTCGTGCCCGTCGAGGCTGTGAACGCGGACGAGCAGGGCGCGCTGCGCGATTCGATCAAGGCGCACCTGCGCGAAACCCTGCCGGATTACATGGTCCCGGTCAGTTGGGCGTTCCTTGACCTGCTGCCACTGACCGCCAACGGCAAACTCGATCGCAAGCAGCTGCCGCAGCCGGACGTCGCCCAGGTGCAGGAGGCGTACGCCGCACCGCGTAGTGAACTGGAACAGCGTCTGGCCGAGATCTGGCAAGACGTGCTCAAAGTCGAACGGGTCGGCCTGCACGACAACTTCTTCGAGCTGGGCGGTGATTCGATCATCTCGATTCAGGTAGTCAGTCGCGCGCGGCAGGCCGGCATTCGCTTCACGCCCAAGGACATTTTTCAGCACCAGACCGTGCAGCGTCTGGCCACCGTCGCGCAACAGAGCGACGCCGTGCAAACGGAGCAGGGCGAGGTGCTCGGCGACGCTCCGCTGACGCCGATCCAGCATTACTTCTTCCACAGCGACATCCCGGCGCGCCATCACTGGAACCAGTCGATCCTGCTGACCCCGGCGAAAACCCTGCAAGCCGCTGCGCTGCAACAGGCCTTGGCACAAGTGCAGAAACAGCACGACGCCTTGCGTCTGCGTTATCGCCAAACCGAACAGGGCTGGCAGCAAAGCCACGGCGCGGCGGATCAGCCACACGACTTGTTGCGCAGCTTTATGCTGGACGACAGCGCGGCCTTGCCAGCGCTGTGCCTGGACCTGCAGCGCAGCCTCGACCTGCAAAACGGCCCGCTGATCCGCGCGGTGCTGGTCGACTTGCCGGACGCCAGTCAGCGTCTGCTGTTGGTCATCCATCACCTGGTGGTCGACGGCGTGTCGTGGCGAATCCTGCTGGAAGACCTGCAAAGCGCCTATCAGCAGATCAGCAGCGGACAGAGCGTGCACCTGCCGGCGAAGACCAGCGCGTTCAAGGACTGGGGCCTGCGCCTGCAAGAGCATGCGTGCAGCGCGGCGCTGGACAGTGAACTGGCCTACTGGCGCGAGCAGTTGCGCGACGTGCCGCTCGGTTTGCCGCTGGACAATCCGCAGGGCCAGTTGAACAACCGCTTCGAGCGCAGCGTCGACACGCGGCTGGACGCCGAACGGACCCGCCAGTTGCTGCAACAGGCCCCGGCGGTCTATCGCACCCAGGTCAACGACCTGCTACTGACCGCACTGGCGCGAGTGTTGTGTGAGTGGACCGCCAGCGACAGTGCGCTGGTGCAGCTCGAAGGACACGGCCGCGAAGACCTCTTCGATGACATCGACCTGAGCCGCACCGTGGGCTGGTTCACCAGCATGTTCCCGGTGCGCCTGACGCCAAACGCCAGTCTGGAAACCTCGATCAAAGGCATCAAGGAACAACTGCGCGCGATCCCCAACAAGGGTATCGGCTACGGTTTGTTGCGTTATCTCGGCACGCCCGACGCACAAGCGGCGTTGCATGAACTGGCGCAACCGCAGGTGACGTTCAACTACCTCGGCCAGTTCGATAACAACTTCGACGAAGACGCTTTGTGGCGGCCGGCCACCGAAGACAAGGGCGCCGGTCAGGACGAAAACGCGCCGATGGCCAATTGGCTGACCATCGATGGCCGGGTTTATCAGGGCCAGTTGAGCCTGACCTGGACCTACAGCAGCGATGTCTTCGAAGAGGCGACCATTGCCGCTCTGGCCCGCGCTTACGAAGTGGCGCTGAGCGAGTTGATCGACCACTGTCTCAGCCACTCGGGTGGCCTCACGCCGTCCGACGTGCCGCTGGCCGGTTTGTCCCAGGCGCATCTGGACAGCCTGCCGATCGCCGCCCAGCGCATCGAGGACATCTATCCGCTGGCGCCGATGCAGCAAGGCATTCTGTTCCACAGCCTGTACGACGCGGACGCCAGCGCCTATGTCTATCAGATGCTGCTGGACATCGACGGCCTCGACGTCGCGCGGTTCCAGCAAGCCTGGCAGCGCGTGGTCGATCGCCATGAAGTGCTGCGCGCCGGTTTCATCTGGGGCCGCGATGGCCTCGACGCGCCGTTGCAGGTGATCAACCGCCAACTGACCCTGGAAATGCCGGAAATCGATGTGCGCGATGTCGCCGATCTGCCGGCGGTGCTTGAAGCACGGGCGCAGGCTGACCGTGAACGCGGCTTCGATCTGCAGAATCCACCGTTGTTGCGCCTGTTCCTGCTGCGCACCGCCGACGATCGTCATCGGCTGATTTTCACCTGCCACCACATCCTCATGGATGGCTGGAGCAACTCGCGGATGTTCGGTGAAGTGCTGCAGGATTACGCCGGCCAGCCAGTGCCGAGCGCGCAGGGCCGCTATCGGGATTTTCTGGTATGGCTGCAGGGCCAGGACAAGGCGGCCGCGCAGGATTTCTGGCGCGGGCAATTGGCCGAACTCGACGAGCCGACCCGCCTGGCGTCGGCCTGCCACGGGCGCACCGTGCCGGGGCCGGGCAAGCAGATGCATCGTCTGCATTTCGACGAAGCATTCACCCAGCGTCTGAACAACTTCTCCCGTCAGCAACAGGTGACGCTCAACAGTCTGGTGCAGGCGGCATGGCTGCTGGTATTGCAACGCTACACCGGTCAGGCCACCGTGGCGTTTGGCGCCACCGTGTCCGGGCGTCCGGTGGAGCTGCCGGGCATCGAGGAACAACTGGGGCTGTTCATCAACACCTTGCCGGTGATCGCCAGCCCGCAGGCCTCCCTCAGTGTGGGTGACTGGGTGCGCAGCGTGCAGGACAAGAACCTGCTGCTACGCGATTACGAACAGACGCCGCTGCAGGACATTCAGCGTCTGGCCGCGTTGAGCGGCGAGGCGTTGTTCGACACCTTGCTGGTGTTCGAGAACTACCCGGTCTCCGAAGCGCTGGAGGCCAATCCGGGCGGGCTGCGTTTCTCCGGCCTGGAACATCGCGAGCAGACCAACTACGGTCTGACCCTGATCGCCGGCGCCAGCGAAGTGCTCAACCTCGATTTCAACTACCTCACCGAGCATTTTGCCGAACGCAGCGTGCTCGGTCTGGCCGGGCATTTGCGCGAAGTGCTCGAGCAATTTATCCAGGCCCCGCAGCGGGCACTCGGCGAGATCGGTCTGCTGCCGCTGGCCGAGCGTCAGACGCTGGCGCAGTGGAACGACAATCGCGCGGCTTATCCGGCCGAGCGCCTGATCTCGCAGAGCTTTGAAGCGCGGGTGGCGGCACATCCGCAGGCACTGGCGTTGAGTCATGCCGGCGTGGCCTTGAGCTACGGCGAACTGAATCGGCGTGCAAACCAGTTGGCCCGACACTTGTTGACGCTCGGCGTGACGGCCGAGGTGCGCGTCGGCGTGGCACTGCCGCGTTCGGCGGAACTGGTGATCGCCCTGATGGCAGTGCTCAAGGCCGGGGGCACCTATGTGCCGCTGGACCCTGACTACCCGGCCGACCGCGTGGCCTACATGCTCGACGACAGCCAGGCGAAAGTCCTGCTGACCCAGCAAGCGTTGCTGGCGCAATTGCCGGCGACAGAAGCGCAGGTGGCGCTGGTCGAGGCCGGCGGCGAGGCGTTTGCCGCGCAGGCACCGGACAACCTGCCGGCGCGCGCTGACTCGGCCAATCTTGCCTATGTGATCTACACCTCCGGTTCCACCGGCAAACCGAAAGGCGTGGCCATCGCCCATCGCAACGTGCAGGCACTGATTCACTGGTCCGCCGAGGTCTACAGCGAAGACGACCTGCAAGGCGTGCTGGCCTCGACGTCGGTGTGTTTCGACCTGTCGGTCTGGGAGATTTTCGTCACCCTGGCGCGTGGCGGATCCATGGTCATGGCGCGCAATGCCCTGGAGCTGCCGGACTTGCCCGAGCGTGATCAGGTGCGCCTGATCAACACCGTGCCGTCGGCGATTGCCGCGCTGCAACGCATTGGCCAGATCCCGACGGGTGTGCGCATCATCAATCTGGCGGGCGAGCCGCTGAAGCAGGCGCTGGTCGATACGCTGTACCGCGAGACCTCGGTCGCCCACGTCTACGATCTGTACGGGCCTTCCGAAGACACCACGTATTCGACCTGGACGCGCCGCGAACCCGGCGGTCAGGCCAACATCGGCCGGCCATTGCGCAACACCACTGCATACCTGCTCGACGAGCAATTGCAGGCAGCCCCAATCGGCATCGCCGCGGAGCTGTATCTGGCCGGCGACGGCATCACCCGTGGCTATCTGTTGCGCCCGGGCCTGACCGCCGAGCGCTTCGTGCCCAATCCGTTGGCGAGCAACGGCGAGCGCATGTACCGCACTGGCGACCTGACGCGCTGGCTGGATGACGGCCGAATCGAATACGTCGGCCGCATTGACCATCAGGTCAAGGTGCGCGGCTTCCGTATCGAACTGGGGGAAATCGAAGCGCGTCTGCTGGCCCAGGCCAGCGTGCACGAAGGCGTGGTGCTGGCGGTGGACGGCGTTGGCGGCCAGCAACTGGTGGCTTATGTGGTGCCGGCCGAAGCCGATCAAAGCCTCGCGCAACTGGACGCGCTGAGTGCTGAGTTGCAAACCGCGCTAAAGGCGCATCTGCCGGACTACATGGTGCCGGCGCAGTGGCTGTTCCTCGAGCAATTGCCGCTGACACCCAACGGCAAACTCGATCGCAAGGCTCTGCCGGCACCGGACGCCAGTCAGGCGCAACGCGATTACGTGGCACCGTCGACGCCGCTGGAGCAGCAACTGGCCGAGGTCTGGCAGGACATTCTGAAGATCGAGCGAGTCGGCGTGACCGACAATTTCTTCGCCCTCGGCGGCGATTCGATCATCTCGATTCAACTGGTCAGCCGCGCGCGGCAGCAGGGCATTTGCTTCACCCCCAAGGACCTGTTCCAGCAGCAGACGGTGCAGAAACTCGCCGCAGTGGTTTCGCTTGAAGACGCGCAATCCGCCAGCGCTGCCGCCTACCCGTTGGCGCAACTGGATCAGGCCCAGCTCGATGCCTTGCCGGTGCCGGCGGAGCTGATCGAAGACGTCTACCCGCTGTCGCCGATGCAGGAAGGCATGCTGTTCCATACGCTGTCGGATAACGGCAGCAGCCTTTACGTGCAACAGGTCAGCCTGCCGATCAAGGGCCTCGACGTGGAGCGCTTCCGCCGGGCCTGGGAATTCGTCATCGTCCGGCAGGCGATCCTGCGCACCAGTTTCCATTGGCAGGATGGGTTGGCCAAGCCGTTGCAGGTCGTGCATCGCCATGCGCCGCTGCAGATGCAGGTGCTCGATTGGCGTGGGCAGGACTGCAGCGAGGCGGCGATTGCCGATTTCGCCAGCGCCGACCGCGCATTGGGTTTTGATTTGTCCGAAGCGCGTTTGCAGCGCGTGACCCTGTTGCATCTGGGCGAGCAGCAGTACCAGATGATCTGGACCAGCCACCATATTCTGATGGACGGGTGGAGCAGTTCGCGGCTGTTCGGCGAGGTCTTGCAGTATTACTCCACGGGCCAGGTGACTGGCGAAAATGGCCGCTATCGCGACTTCATTGCCTGGTTGCAGGCACAGGATCAGGACGCCCAGGAGCTGTTCTGGAAAGCACGTCTGGCGGTGGTCAACGAACCGACCGCGCTGAGTCAGGCGATGCACCCGCGCCACAGCGCCGACGTTACCGGCCACGATGCGCTCTATTCGAATTGGGACAAGGCGCAAACCGCGCGTCTGCTGGAGTTCTGCCGTGATCTGCGCATCACCCCCAACACGCTGATCCAGGGTGCGTGGCTGCTGCTGTTGCAGCGCTACACCGGCCAGCAAACGGTGACCTTCGGCGCCACGGTGTCGGGGCGTCCGGAAAGTCTGCCGAATGTCGGCAACATGCTCGGCCTGTTCATCAACACCTTGCCGATCATTCAGACCCCACAGGCCGATCAGCGTCTGGCCGACTGGCTGGGCGAAGTGCAGGCCTACAACCTCGACATTCGCGACTATTCGCAGGCACCGCTGGCGGATGTGCAGCGCTGGTCGAACCTCGGTGGTCAGGCGCTGTTCGACAGCATTGTCGTGTTCGAGAACTTCCCGATCGACGAGCGCTTGCAGGAAGAAACCGACACCGAGCTGACCTTCGGCAAATCCATCGGCCATGGCGTGACCAACGTGCCGATGGACCTTGCGGTGATGCTCGGCGACGAGTTGTCGATCGAATACCTGTACCTGCGCAGCCACTTCAGCGCCGAGGCGGTGCAAGGCATTCGCCTGACCCTGGAAAACACCCTCGCGGCGATGATGGCCGCGCCGTATGAGCGATTGGGTAATCTGCAGCGTCTGTCCGCCGAACAATGGCACGCGGCGCAGGCCTGGAGTGCCGAGCCTTCTCACCGCCACGCGCCGCAGTTGCTGCCGGAGCTGATCAGTCGTCATGCGCAACAGCAACCTGACGCGATCGCCGTGCAATGCGCCGGCGAAAGCCTGAGCTACGCCGAACTCGAGCGTCAGGCCAACCGACTGGCGCAGTGCCTGATCGCCCACGGTGCCGGGCCTGAAGTGGTGATCGGCGTGGCGTTGCCGCGTTCGCTGGAAATGCTGGTGAGCTTCCTTGCCGTGCTCAAGAGCGGCGCCGCGTACGTGCCGCTGGATATCGACTATCCGCCGGAGCGCCTGGCCTACATGATCGAAGATTCGCGCATGGCTTTGCTGCTGACGCAAACCAGCCTGCGCGCGACGATGCCGACGCCGCAGGGCGTGCTGCGTCTGGAAATCGATCAGCTCGATCGCAGCCTCTACAGCGACGCTGCTCCGGTTTGCGATGTTCATGAGCAGAGCCTGGCCTATCTGGTCTACACCTCCGGTTCCACCGGGCGGCCGAAAGGCGTGGCCGTCACACAAGGCCCGCTGAGCATGCACTGCCAGGCCATCGCCGAGTTGTATGAAATGGACGCCAGCAGTTGCGAGTTGCACTTCATGTCGTTCGCTTTCGACGGCGCCCATGAACGCTGGCTGAGTACGTTGTACAGCGGCGGTCGTCTGGTGATCCGCGACGGTTGCCTATGGACCCCGGAGCAGACCTATCAGGCCCTGCACGATTACGGCGTGACCATCGCCTGCTTCCCGCCGGCCTACCTCAAGCAACTGGCCGAGTACGCGGCAGCCAGCGGCATCGCGCCGCCAGCGGTACGCATCTACTGCTTCGGTGGCGACGCGGTGCCGGAGCAAACCTTCGAACAGGTGAAAGCGGCGTTGCGTCCGCAGTACTTCACCAACGGTTATGGCCCGACCGAAACCGTGGTCACGCCGATGCTCTGGAAAGTCGCCATCAGCCAGCACTGCGAAGCGGCGTACGCGCCGATCGGCCGCGCCGTCGGTGCGCGTTCGCTGTACGTGCTCGACGACGATCTGAATCCGCTGCCGCCAGGTTTTGCCGGTGAGTTGTACATCGGCGGTTACGGTATTGCTCGCGGTTATTACGGGCGCCCCGATCTGAGCGCCGAGCGCTTCGTGCCCAACCCGTTTGCCCCGGGCGAACGCCTGTACCGCAGCGGCGATCTGGTGCGCCGCCGCCCGGACGGTGTGGTCGATTACGTCGGGCGCATCGACCATCAGGTCAAGGTGCGCGGCTTCCGTATCGAGCTGGGTGAAGTCGAGGCCAGCCTGCGTCAATTACCAACGGTCAGTGATGCTTTGGTCATCGCTCGGGACAATGCGTCCGGCAAGCAACTGATCGGTTACGTGGTCACCGCCAGCGGTGAAGACATCGGCGATGAACTCAAGGCCGGGCTGCGCGCCTCGCTGCCGGAATACATGGTGCCGGCGCAGATCGTCTGCCTCAGCGCATTCCCGGTCACGCCCAACGGCAAACTCGATCGCAAGGCACTGCCTGAACCGCAATTCAAAAGCGACGAATACCTTGCCCCGCGCACCGAGCAGGAAAGCCTGCTGGCGCAAATCTGGGCGCAGGTGCTGCAGGTCGAGCAGGTGGGTATCAGCGACAACTTCTTTGAACTGGGCGGCGACTCGATCCTCAGCCTGCAAGTGATCTCGCGGGTGAGAAACCATCCGACCCTGCAGATGGAGCTGAAGCTGCGCGATCTGATGCGCTATCAGACCATCGCCGGCATCGTCGAGCAGCAAGTGGCGAAGGAGGGCGCTGAGCAAGCGCTGCCGGACCTGACCCAGGTGGCCGCAGAAGGCGCGTTCAGTCTCCTGCCGATCCAGGAATGGTTCTTCGCCGAAGGCATGGCCGAGGCGCATCATTACAACCAGTCGTTGCTGCTCAGCGCACGTCAGCCACTGGATCTCGATGCCCTGGAACAGGCACTGGGCTTGATCGAACAACATCACGATTCGCTGCGTTTGCGCTTTTCCAAGGACGGCGGGCGCTGGTTGCAGCGCTACAGCACCAGCGCATCCGACGAGGCTGTGCTGTGGCGCCGTGAAGCGCAGAACAGCGACGAGGTCGAAGCCTTGGCCAACCTTGCGCAGCGCAGCCTCAAACTTGATGACGGACCGGTCTGGCGGGTCATGCATGTGGCCTTGCCGGACGGTCAGGCACGCTTGCTGGTGGTGATTCATCACTTGGTGGTCGACACCGTGTCGTGGCGGATTCTGCTCGACGATCTGAAAGTCGCTTATGAGGCTTGCGTGCAGGGGCTGCCAGCGCAGTTGCCGATTCGCACCAGCAGTTATCGTTCGTTCGCCGAAGCGTTGCAGGCGCAGGCGCCTGTGATTGCCGAGCAGGAATTGGCCTATTGGCTGGAGCAACTGGATCAACCGGGCGTCGATCTGCCGTGCGACAACCCGCGCGGCAAGAACCTTGTGCGGCAACAGGCGCAGGCACGGCTCAAGCTGTCCCGCGAGCACACCGAACAACTGCTCAAACAAGCCCCGGCGGTGTACGGCACGCAGATCAACGACCTGCTGCTGTCAGCGCTCAGCCGCGCCCTGTGCCGCTGGAGCCAGCAACCGTCGGCGCTGATTCTGCTTGAAGGGCACGGTCGCGAAGACCTCTTCGAATCGATCGACCTGAGCCGCAGCCTCGGCTGGTTCACCAGCATGTTCCCGGTGCGTTTGCGCCCGGACAGCGACGACATCGGCCGGTCGATCATCGATGTGCAGGCGCAACTGGCAGGTGTACCGCAGAAGGGCATCGGCTACGGCGTGCTGCGTCATCTGGCCGGCCCGGACATCTGCGCGCAACTCGCCGGTTTGCCGCAGGCGCGGGTGACGTTCAACTACCTCGGGCAGTTCGACCAGAGCTTCGATGAACAGGCGTTGCTGGTGCCGGCACTGGAAGAAACCGGCGACAACTACAGCCTCAAGGCCAACCTGGGCAACTGGCTGGAAATCGTCGGCCAGGTCTATGACGGGCAACTGGCCTTGCGCTGCATCTACAGCAACCAGCGTTACCGCGCCGGCACCATGGATGCGCTGATGAGCGATTACCAGCGTGAGCTTGAAGCGTTGATCGAGCACTGCATGGCACGGGCGGGTTGATCGCTCTTTTTGTGCGGGCGCTGCCGAGGCGCGCCCGGTTTTTTGCGGATAAAGGATCTTATCGATGTCGTTGCACCCTGATCTGGAAGCGTTTCTCGACTTGGCTCAAGACAGCCAGGACGCCGGCCTGCCGGCCATGCACCAACTGACCCCGAGCGAAGCCCGCGGCACATTCGAACAGACCACCGCGCAACTGCGCTGGCCGGCGCCGCAAGACCTTGAAGTCACCGAGATTACAACACTGACCCGGGACGGCGCGGCGCTGGCGTTGCGGTTGTATCGGCCTAACGCTGTTGCTTCACCGCTGCCGGTGCTGGTGTATTTCCACGGTGGCGGGTTTGTGGTCGGCAGTCTGGATTCCCACGACGGTGTCTGCCGTGAGTTTTGCCAGCGCACGCCGTGTGCGGTGCTCTCGGTCGGTTATCGGCTGGCGCCGGAGCATCGCTTTCCGACGGCGCTGGAGGATGGCGAGGACGCGTTGGCGTGGCTGGCCGAACAGGCTGCGAGCCTCGGCCTGGATGGTTCGCGGGTAGCCTTTGGCGGCGACAGCGCGGGCGCCACGCTGGCGACGGTGCTGGCGATTCAGGCGGTGCGGCAGCCGCACACGGTGGCCATCGCACCCAAGGCGCAGTTGTTGTGTTATCCGGTGACCGACGCTTCTCGGGTGCATGATTCGCGGCTGTTGTTTGGCGAGGGGTATTTGCTGGAGAACGAGACGCTGGACTGGTTTTATCAGCACTACGCGCGTGGGCCGGAGGATTATCTGGATTGGCGTTTTTCGCCGTTGCTGGCGGAGGATTTGCGTGGGGTGGCGCCGGCCATTGTGGTATTGGCCGGGGTTGATCCGTTGCTGGATGAGGGGCAGGCTTATGTTGATAGGCTGCGTGGGCAGGGGGTTGAGGTCGAGGTCGAGGTTTGTGCCGGGTTGACTCATGATTTGTTGCGGTTGGGGGCGGTGGTGCCTGGGGTTCTGGAGGTTTATGCGCGGGTTGGTGGGGCGCTTGCGCGGGTTCTGGTTTAGTGTGCATATCCGTTGCTGCGGGGGTTGCTGATTACGGTTCCGCCCTTACGGCGGGTCACTTTTTCCAAACGCCGAAAAAGTAACCAAAAAGGCTTGCTCCTGCGTTCGGCCCTCGCAGGCTCGGGTCCCTTCGCTGCGGGATCGATCCTGGCGCAGCGGCTCCGGTTTGCTCCGCTGCACCTACACTCGCTGTGTTTGGCTGCGCCAAACGGTCGCTGCGCTCCCACCCCCGGATCAATCCCTCCACTCAGCCTTCCGACGTCGCCCGTGGATCAAGATCAAGAGCACTCGAGCTAACGCTCATTGTTGAGTGGTGAAAAGCGTGTGGTGTGCTTTGGATCTGTGTTGGATTCGCCCCTCACCCCAGCCCTCTCCCGAGGGAGAGGGAGCCGATTTTTGGGTTTTTCAAAAGCTGTGTTCGACGCGGTATCGCACGTCGGCGTACCTTGCCCAAACACCTCACCCTAGCCCTCTCCCTCCGGGAGAGGGCTAGGGTGAGGGGCTTTTGATTTCTGCATATTTGCATTCGACTCGGTATCTCAGGTCGCCGTACTTCGCATGTATAACCCGGTTTAGTCCCCTCTCCCTCCGGGAGAGGGTTAGGGTGAGGGGCTTTTGATTTTCTGCATATTTGCATTCGACTTGGTATCTCAGGTCGCCGTACTTCGCATGTATAACCCGGTTTAGTCCCCTCTCCCTCGGGGAGAGGGTTAGGGTGAGGGGCTTTTGATTTCTGCATATTTGCATTCGACTCGGTATCTCAGGTCGCCGTACTTCGCATGTACAACCCGTTTTAGTCCCCTCTCCCTCTGGGAGAGGGCTAGGGTGAGGGGCTTTTGATCTGGCTTTTGCTTCTGCTTCTGCTTTTGCTCTGGCTTTTGATCTTTTGCCCCTTCGGCAGGCTTCGTTACGGGATCGATCCGGGCGTGGGAGCGCAGCGACCGTACGACGCAGTCGTACACAGCGAGTGTAGGTGCAGCGAAGCCAACCGGAGCCGCTGCGCCCGGATCGGTCCCGTAACGAAGGTACCCCGAGCCCCAGCGAGCGGGCCGTACGCCGGGGCAAAGCCTTTTGCTTACTTTTCGGCGTTTGGAAAAGTGAGTCGCTGTAAGAGCGAAACCGCCAGCGGCAGCACCCGCAGCAACGGATATGCCCCCAACCCCAAAAACAAAAAGCCCCGCCAAAGCGGGGCTTCCACACAACTAAGACCAATCAGAAATCAGCCTTCACCGACATCACAAAATTCCGCGGTTCGCCGTAGAAGTTACCGAACCCCTCGGTCCCGATGGTCGCGTAATAACGCTTGTCAAACAGGTTGTTGCCGTTCAACGCCACCGACCAGGTGTCATCAATCCGATAACCAATGCGACCGTTCCAGACCGCATAACCCGCGCCATCGACATTGTCCCCGCCCAGAGGCGAAACCCGGTAGGTGCCCGTCTGCGCATTGACACCCGCACCAATCGTCACCCGATCCAGCGGCCCGCTCAGGGCGTAATCACCCCATACGCGCAACAGGTGACGCGGCACGTAAGAGTTGTAGACCGCGCCATCCTGAGTCGCATCGGCATCTTCCAGCACCTTGGTCTGGGTGTAGGTATAACCGGCCAGCAATTGCAGGCGCTCGATCACTTCACCGCTGACTTCAGCTTCAAAGCCCTGGGCGCGGACCTTGCCCGAGTTGATCTGGCACGAACTGTCTTCGCAACGCAGGTCATCCTGGGCCGCATCTTTCTGAATGGTGCGGAACAGGTTGAACGTGGTGTTCAAGCGACCATCGAACCACTCACCCTTGATCCCCAGTTCGTAGCTCTGGCCAATCAGCGGCTTGAGCGTGCTGCCATCGATGGTCTTGTACGAGCCTTGCGGGGTGAAGATGTCGGTGTAGCTGGCGTAGGCGGTCAGGTTGTCGTTGAGGTCGTAGAGCAGGCCGGCGAACGGCGTGACCTGGCCGGTTTCGGTGGACTTGGTGTTGACGTCGGTGCCTTCGCCGCGGAAGTACTGCACCGAGTCAGTGTCGGATTTGTACCAACTGACCCGGCTGCCGAGCACCAGTGTCATCGGGTCGGCGAGTTTCAGGCGGGCGATCGAGTAAGCGCCGTATTGCTTGATGTGCATGTCCACCGGGCCGCCACGGGAGGCGTTGGCCAGGTAGTAGCTTTCATCCGGCTGCGGGATGTTGTGGTTCGGGTTGAACACGTTCTGACGCTGTGGCAATGCCGCCACCGCGTAGAAGTCGTCCTTGTGCGAACGGCTGGCGTTGGCGCCGACGATCAGTTCGTGCTGCTGGCCGAAAGCGTCGAATTTGCCGTCGACGTAGGCATCGAAACCGTAATCGCGCTGGTCGTAGTCATAGGTACTGCCGAGCATCAGCGTATTGGTGGCGGTGGCGCCCAATGGCACGGTGCCGCTCGGGAAGGAATATTCCATGTCCTGGGTGTTGCGCGAGTAGACACCGGCGACTTTCAGCGACCAGTCGTCGTTGAACTGGTGTTTGACGTCGGCGAAGTAGGTGGCGCGTTTGCTGCGCTGGTTGTTCCACGAGGTGTTCAGGCAAGTGGAGCGTTTCAGGTGCAGGTCGGAGCCGTCGGCGTAGCGCGGCAGGCCGCCCCAGCACGGGGTGGCGTCGACGTCTTCATAGGCCATGCCCAGACCGAGGGTGGTGTCGGGGCTGAGATCGAAGTCCAGCGCGCCGTAGTAGATCTGGTCGCGGCGTTCAGCCACATCGTAGAAATACTGCCGGGTCTGCTGGGTGACGACGGCGCGACCACGCACGGTACCGGCGTCGTTCAGCGGGCCGCCGGTGTCGACCTGGCCGCGATAGTTGTCCCAGGTGCCCGCCGACAGCGACAGCTGCGTGTGCGGGGTGTCCTGGCCGCGCTTGCGCACGAAGTTGACGCCGCCGGCGGTGCCGCCCGCGCCCTTCATCATGCCGGCCGCGCCGCGAAGGATTTCCACGCGGTCATAGATGGCCATGTCGCTGTTGAAGCTGTCCGCCTGCACGTAGCTGCTGCCGATGTCCAGCGGCACGCCGTCGTACTGGTACTGGCCGGTCATGCGGAAACCGCGCGAGTAGAAATACTTGCCGCCCATGGGCGAGTCGTAAACGGTGATGCCCGGGGTCTTCTCCATCACCTGTTCGATGGTGTTGAGGTTCTGGTCGTCGAGCATCTTGCGGGTCATCACCGTGACCGACTGCGGTGTTTCCTTGAGCGAGTGCACGCCCTTGCCGATGGTCACGCCGCCGGTGGTGTAGGAGTTGCTGCCCTCGGTGGTGGCGCCGAGGCGGTTGGCGTTGACGTTGGTCGGGGCCAGTTCCATCGCACTGCCGCTGGTGGCCGGGCCGAGCACGGTGACGGTGTTGCCGTCACGCTGATAACGGATGCCGGTGCCGCTGAGCATCGCCTTGAGCGACTCGTCGTCCTGATAGCGGCCGTTGAGGGCGCTGGAACGCAGGCCTTGCAGGCTCTCCGGGCTGTAGACGATTTGCAGGCTGGTTTGCTGACCGAGGGTCTGCAGGGCCTGGGCCAGCGGTTGGGCAGGGATGTTCAGGGTCCATTCCTGGGCCTGGACATAGGGCGCCGCCGCGAGGGTCAGTGCCAGACCCAGGCCGCTACCGGCCAGGCGAGTGCGGGTCGCGCCGTGCATCAGCAGGGCTCGAGTCAGAGGGCGAAGCATGAAACGGGATGCGGACATGAGGTTAAGACCTTGGCAGGTATAGTTGTTAATGGTTCTTATTCATCTCATTAAGACGAGGAAGCCGCGGCAAACCGGAAAAGTTTTTTCTCCGGTTCGTTCGCGGCTGCCTCGATCAGGCGGGTTGCAGTTCGCTTTTGACCTTGCCGGCCTCCATGCGCACGAGCTGATCAGCGACGTCGAAGTAACGGTCGTCGTGGGAAATCACGATGATGGTTTTGCCCAGGCGCTTGAGGTCGGGCAGCAGCTCGGTATAGAAGATCCGCCGGAACGTCGGATCCTGATCCGCGGCCCATTCGTCGAACACCAGCACCGGGCGCTCTTCGAGCCAGGCATTGACCAGTGCCAGGCGTTTGCGTTGGCCGGTGGACAGGTCGGTAGTGCTGAAGGCGCCGTCGCGCACGCTGACCTTGTGCGCAATCTCCAGGCGTTCGAGGTAGCGGGTGGCATCCTGCGGCACTTCACGATCGCCCTGAATCAGGTCATCGAACAGGTAGTAGTCGGCGAAAATCGTCGTGAAGTTCTGGCGGTAATCATCGCGGTTGACCGCAGTGATCGGCTTGTCGTTGACGCGGATTTCGCCCTCGGTCGGCGCATACAGGCCCAGCAGCAATTTGATCAGTGTGGTTTTGCCGCAGCCGTTCTCACCGACGATGAACACGATGTCGCCCTGTTCGATGCGCAGGTTTACCGGGCCGAGGCGAAACGGTTCGCTGCCTTCCACGGCCGGGAAGGCGTAGCGCACATTGCGCAGTTCCAGGCTCTCGACGGCGGCAGGCTTGTTGCCCTGATCCTGCAGCAGCAGGTGCGGCTCCGGCGAGGAGAACTGTTCGCTGAGTTCGGCGATGCGGCGGAAGGCAATCTGCGCGCGGCTGATGATCGGCAGGGTGCTGATCAGGTGTTCCAGCGGCCCCTTCATGTACAGCAGGACCAGAACAAAGCCGCTCATCACCGCTTTGTCGGTGCTCGGCCACAGCGATTGCAGGGCCAGAGCCATGCCGATGACCACGAAGAACAGCATCGAGCCAAACGACTTGGCGATGACAAACGTGTTGATCGATTTGATCTGGGTGTCGCAGATCTTTTCCGCGGTTTTCTGAATGCCGGCGACGAACATGCGCTGGCGGCGCGGGCGGTGGATGCGCAGTTCCTTGGCGCCTTCGGCGATCGCGTTGTAGTGCTTCTGCAGTTCGTCTTCGGAGTCGCGGGCGGCATAGAAACCGCGCATGCCCTTGGCCCGCGCAATCGCCTGAATGGTGGTGCCGATGGCGATAGCGACCAGCATCATCAGGAACATCGGCCACGACAGCATGGCCAGATAGCCGAGGCAGCCAAGGGTCACGGTCATCGAGATCGCCAGCGGCGCGAAGGCGAAGGCGAAGTCGCTGATGGTGTCGACGTCGTGGGTCAGCACCGGAATCAGGCGATGGCTGCGGTAGCGTTCGATCTGGTCGATCGGCGCCGAGAGGACTTTCTCCCCGAGCTCTTTGCGCAGTTTGGCGATGATGTGCTGGCCGACATAGTTGGTGCCGATGTCCGAGAGGATCGTCGTCAGCAGGGCGAGGGCACAGAGTCCGGCGAAGATCATCACCACAGTGCGGGTCAGGCCGTCATCGGAGTGCAGGGCGTTGTTGATGGTCGCCAGCAGCACGGTGACGCTCAGGCCGCCGAGCATGCCGAGCACGATGGACGCCGAAACGATCAGGCGGAAGGGCTTGAGCAGGGCGAACAATTCGTTGATCGCCCCACGCGTAGGCTTGGTCATGGAGGATTCCTGCTTCGATGCGGAGGGAGTGCCGGTACTTAAGGAAAACGATTGGTCGCGGAGTTTCTTTAAACGAGCGCAGACGGGCTGCGCTCGTCGAGGGCAGTGTCAGAGGTCGCGCACTACGCGAAAGCCCAGCCAGTCGCCCTTGCTGGTCGGCCAGCTGCTGTTGCGGTTGCCGGAGCGGGAGAAGATCGGCGCCTCGCCCCAGTCGTTGCCGCGCATGACCTGGCGCTCGCAGTTTTCCTGAGTCCACGGGCGACCGTCGGCGGGCACGCCGGAGTAGTCCGGGTGGTAGCAGTCGGCGGTCCATTCGTAGACGTTGCCGTGGGCGTCGAACACACCAAACGCGTTGGCCGGGAAGGTGCCGGCCGGCGAGGTGAAGTTGTAGCCGTCGGCCGCGCCGTAGGTGTTGGCGTGTTTGGCGATCTGGTAATCCTTGCCCTCGTCGAACGGGAACGGGAAGGGCCCGGTGCTGCCGCCCCGGGCGGCATATTCGCGGATCGATTCGCTTTGCAGGCGATAGGCGTGGCCGGTCTTCTTCGACAGCCAGTCGATGTAGCCCTGAGCCTCAGCGACGTTCATGCACACCGCCGGGTCGCGGGGCGTCTGTTTGAATTCGGGCTTGCCGGCGGTGCAGCGGCGGCCAGGGCGGTCATCGAAGTCGTAGGGCTTATTGCCGGTCTCGCGGACATAGGCGTCCCATTCGCCCACCAGCACCTGCGAGCGGCTGATGGCGAACGGTTTGCTGAAGGTCACCGTGTGCAACGGGCCTTCATCGGGCTGACGGCCAACTTCATCGTCCGGCGTGCCCATGGTGTAGCTGCCGGTCGGCAGCACGACCATTTCCGGGCAGTCCTTGCAGTCCTTGAGCACTTTGCCCGGTGCGGGCGCGGTCGCCGCCAGCGCAGTGCCGGGCATCAGTGCGCCGCAGAGGGCGCTCAGCGCCAGTGCGGGCAGGGCTTTGGAGAGGAGTGACGCGTGAGGCTTTTTCATGGGTCGTCTCTTTGAAAGGGAAAACGGCAGTCGAGGATCAGGCGCGCAGCTTGTTGCCGAGGATGTTCATGAAGCGATCCACTTCGGCTTCGCTGTTGAGCAAGCCCGGCGCGGTACGAATCACCGGCCCGACGTCGCGGCTGACCGCGTCGCAGATCACCCGGTTCTGCATCAGCCAGGCAGCCACTGCATCACTGTCCTGGTCCTTGATCCGGAAGAAGGTGAAACCGGCGGAAAACTGCGGATCGAGCGGGGTCACCAGTTCGATGTTGCGGTGCTCCTGCAGGCGTTGCTTGAGGTAGCTGTTGAGCTGATGAATGCGCGTCTGCACCTCGGCCTTGCCCAGTTGCAGGTGCAACTTGAAGGCTTCGTCCAGCGCCCAGCGATGCTCGAAGGCGTGATAGCCGCCCGGGGTCATGATGGTCGAGAAGGCTGTGGCCTCGGAGAAGGTCGGCACGCTGGGGCTGACGTATTTCAGTTCTTCGGTGCGGCTGCAGACGATGCCGGTGCCGCGCGGGCCGAACATCCACTTGTGGGTGCCGGCGATGAAAAAGTCGCAGTTCATCTGCGGGAAACTCAGGTCGTCGACGCCGAAACCGTGCACGCCATCGACCACATAGATCAGCCTGTCCTTGTCGTCGCGCTGACGGTTGTGCTCGTCGACCAGATGTGAGATCTCGCTGATCGGCAGCTTCACACCGCTGCCTGAATGCACCCAGGTCATGCCCAGCACGCGGGTCTCGGGGCGGATATTGCGGTTGATCGTGTCGAGCACCTGATCCAGAGAAATGCTCTGCGGGGTGTCGAACAGCTTGAGTTTGCGCACCTGGGTGCCGTCGCGCCGGCTGCGGAAATCGAGGATGTTGCGCGTCGAGTAATGCTCGTGAACCGTGGTGAGGATTTCCTGATCCGCGCGCACCTGCACGCTGCCGTAGATCATCGCCAGGCCCTCGGTGGTGCTGCCGGTCAGGGCGATCTGCCCCGGTTTGGCTTGCAGGTACTGGCCGGCCCAGTGGCGCACGTTTTCTTCGCGTTTCTCGGTGACGCCCAGATCCCAATCCATCGCCAGACCCGGATTCAGATCCAGCGCCGCGCGATGGCGTTCGATGGCTTCGCGCACCGGTTTGGGGTGCGAGGTGACGAGGAAATTGGCGAAGTGAATCGCCTGGGGATCCTGATCGAACAATTGACGCAACTGCGCCCATTTATCCCGCGGCGCAGCGGCCGGCGCAGCGATTGCCGCCGGCGCAGTCAGGCTGGCGCCCAGGGGCAGGGCGGCGGCGAGCAGGCCGGCGTGTTTCAGAAAAGTGCGGCGATCAGTCATGGCCGGGCCACCTCCTGGCGCGACGCCAGTGCCGGTTTCGCGGCTTTCTGCACCTGATCCCAGACGCGCATGAAGTTGCCGCCCCAGAGCTTGGCAATGTCCGCTTCGGAGTAGCCGCGCTGCAGCAGTTCGGCGGTGACGTTGCGAATTTCACCGACGTTTTCCCAGCCTTTGATCCCGCCACCATCGTTGAAGTCCGAAGCGATGCCGACGTGGTCGATACCGATCTTGCGCACCGTGTAATCGATGGCGTCGCCGAAATCCTTGAGAGTGGCTTTCGGTTCTTCTTCGAGGATCGCGTAGAGGCCGCTGGCGTACTGGCCGAGCTTCTGTTCCGACCAGGCAGTGATGATCGGATCGCCGGGCATCAGCGCCATGGCCAGATTGGGCAGCGGCGGCAGATCGAAGCGCGCACGCAGCGCATTGAGTTTGTCCTGGGTGCCTTGGGTCAGCGGTTTCAGGTACTGCGAGAAGGCGACGACCTGCACCACGCCGCCACTGTTCTTGATCAGTTGCAGCTCTTTGTCGCTGAGGTTGCGCGGAATGTCTACGGCCGCCCGGGGCGCCGAGTGCGAGGCCACCAGCGGAGTGCGGCTGAGTCCGGCGACTTGCTCAAGGGCTTTGGTCGACATCTGCGAAACGTCGATGATCACGCCCAGATCGTTCAAACGTTGCACCGCTTGTTTGCCGATCTCAGAGAGCCCGTCGAGGGCGTCGGGCGAGTCATTGAAAAACGGCAGCGGTCGCGACGAGTCGGCCCAGCTGTTGTTGCCGATGTAACTGAAACCGAACATGCGCATGCCGCGCCCGGCCCACAGGTCGAGCTTGCTCAGGTCGTTGCCCAGCGGGTAGGCGTTGAGCATGCTGATGAAAATCGCAAACTTGCCTTCGCCGTGCAGCCGGCGGAAATCATCCGGCGTGTAGGCGATGTCCGCCTGATTGGGGAAGTCGCGAACGATCCCGGAGATGATCTTGTAGCGCACTTCCTGCTGGTTGCGCGCCTCTTCGACAAAACCCTCGGTCGGGCGGTGCGGGGCGTTCGGGCCGTTCCACATTTCCGGCCAGCCGAACACCGTCAGCGCCGCACCGGACAGGCGCCCGCGATTGGCCTTGACCAGGTCGAACTGGCCCGAGCCATCCTTGTCGGCTTCGTGGTCGTGGCTGCCGAAACTCAGCGGCACGGTGATGTGGCTGTCGAACGACAGCAGGCGATCCTGCAATTCGGTCGCCTGTTTCATCACCTTCACCGGGTAGCCGGGGTTGTTCCAGTAATCCCAGGCCAGAAATCCTGCGCCGGCGCTGATCGCCAGGGCCAGTGGCAGGCCGATGAATAGAGCCTTTTTCCAACGCGGTTTTGTCATTGCCATCTCATTCAGGTTCGCCGTCGAGGTACAGGCGCAGGGGCCTTTGCTATCTGGGAAGAACGAGTGGCCGGGTGGCTAATTTAGGCGGCGTTACAAATGCCCGGCGCCGCCGTCGCGATGTTTTGCCGGCAGCGTAAATTTCCCCGTCGAGCAAACGTTCTAGCTTGGATAAAGCCTGCTTCATGGCTGACACAGGTAGGGCAATGACGATCTCTCGACGCTGGTTCATGGCGGGCATGGCACTCACGGGCGCCGCGCTGCCTGCCGCTTTTTATGCACATCGTGAACTGACTCGCGAGGAG
The DNA here is from genome assembly GCF_030209115.1 of Pseudomonas sp. FR229a. Classification (NCBI taxonomy): domain Bacteria; kingdom Pseudomonadati; phylum Pseudomonadota; class Gammaproteobacteria; order Pseudomonadales; family Pseudomonadaceae; genus Pseudomonas; species Pseudomonas sp. FR229a. The sequence goes on from NZ_JARVSP010000024.1 coordinate 50,343, forward strand.
TTTCCGATCACCCCGGGCGAGGCCACGGTCGATCTGGCCGATACCGCCGGGCAACAACTGGCGGACAATTTGCGCGGGGTCTGGGACATTCGCTTTACCGGTGCGGCGGCCGGGCTCGATGGCTTGCCGGCGCAAGGCCTGGAGCTGTTTCTCGACATCGCTCACCGTGGCCGTGGGCTGCGCGGTTATCTCGACACCGGGACCAATCTGCGTGCCGAGGGGCCTGCGCGTTATCAAGTGATCGGTGATCTGGCGCCGGGCAACGGCGCCGAGATGTATTGGCGCCTGCTGCGCACCGATGCGCCGTTAGCGCCACCGGTGTATGAATTCAAAGTCAAACTGGATGAAGTCTGGGCGGCATTCGGCAATGCCGGCAGCGCCACGTTCACCGGGCAGGTCTTGCGCCTGGATCGGCCGTTGGCGTTGCCCGAGCTGGACAATCAGTTCATCGCCATCAAGCGACGCTTTCCCGAAGCCCGCGAACGCACCGGGCTCAGTCCGCAAATGTTGGCCTGGCTGGTGGCGCCCGAACATCGGTTGTTCCATCAGCTCTGGCACGCCACCCGCGACAAGTGGCACAAGCTCTCGGAGAAAAAGCGCGAAGCGCTGCGCGGTATCGGCTGGCAGCCCGGGCCGCGTGACAAGGAGCGCGATGCCCGTGGGCCGAGCAAGGATCGCAACGGCTCCGGCGTGGACTTTTTCTTCATGCATCGGCACATGCTCGGCATCGCCCGGTCGATGCAGGATTTGCCGTCGTGGCCAGCGTTCCCGCAGCCGCAGCCAGAGCTAGAACGTGACCGACAGGGCTTCGCCCGTTATTTCGACAATCACGACGGCAACTCACTGCCGCCGACCTGGCTGGCCGAGGGCGATGACGAATACACCAAATGGGTCAGCGACATCAAAGCGGCGGAGACTTTCCAGAGCAATTTTCTGGTCTGGGAATCGCAGTACCGTGATCCGCGCTACTTGTCGAAGTTGACCCTTGGCCAGTTCGGTTCCGAAGTTGAACTGGGCCTGCACGACTGGCTGCACATGCGCTGGGCTTCGGTGGCGCGTGATCCGTCCAACGACATTCCGGTGCCGATGGCACGCGATCAGGCGGATTTCGCCGCGCGCTGGTATGCACCGGAAAACGACTTTCTCGGCGACCCGTTTTCCTCTCATGTGAACCCGGTGTTCTGGCGTTTCCACGGCTGGATCGATGATCGCCTGGAAGACTGGTTCCGCGCCCACGAGCGCTTTCATCCGGGTGAGGTGACCCGTCTGCAAGTCAATGGCGTGCCGTGGTTTGCACCGGGGCGCTGGGTGGAAGTCGCCGACCCTTGGCTCGGCCCCGACACCCACGGCTGCAGTACCGTGCCCGGCCTGCAAGTCGGGCGCTCGGTGGAGATGGACCCGGAAACCATGAAACTGGCGCTGCGCATCACCTTCGGCGACGAAGACAACTTGACCGAACTGTTCCGCAAAGTCCCCCGGCGACCGTGGTATGCACGGCATCTGAAGGTCAAGGGCCGACAGCTCTAGATCGGTTCAACACATACTCTGAATTGATCGCAATCCCTTGCAGGAGTGAGCCTGCTCGCAAGTTTTTTTTCAGGCGGTGGGGGGCTTTTTGAGTGAGTACATATCCATTGCTGCGGTAACGGCTGCTTAAGGTTCCGCCCTTACGGCGGGTCACCTTTTTCAAACGCCAAAAAGGTAACCGAAAA
>NZ_JARVSP010000019.1:0-49864 GCF_030209115.1 Pseudomonas sp. FR229a
AGCTTGCGCTCATTGTTGAGTGGTGCGGCTTCGCCGCGGGCAGCTGCGCTGCTTTTGCTTTCTGTGGGAGCGAGCCTGCTCGCGAAGGCGGCCTGACAGCCGACCTGTTCTTAATTGGTACGTGATCCAACTGTAGGAGCTGCCGAAGGCTGCGATCTTTTGATTTTGCTGTTGCTGTTCTGTAGGAGTGAGCCTGCTCGCGAAGGCGGCCTGACAGCCGACCTGTTTTTGAGTCTTACGCGATCTAACTGTAGGAGCTGCCGAAGGCTGCGATCTTTTGATTTTGCTTTTGCTTTGCTTTTGCTGTTCTGTGGGAGCGAGCCTGCTCGCAATGAGGCCAGTGGGTCCGCCGATAACTTGAAGTCGTTTAAATCTGACGCGAGATAACCAGAACCTTCCCACAAGGTTTTCAGGTTGTCCGTCGGACGTCGGGTCACTAGTCTCTGGCTGTCGTCGAACCTTCGGCGATCGGGTGTGAGAACCCTGCTACTTATGGTCATCCAGTATCTGTGCACGCATAATCGCCGCCAGCTTGTCCGCTGTCTGCAATGCGTCATGGCGGCTGTGTGCGGGCAGACTTCGGTCTGGCCGGGTGTCCATAACCGGTATTCTCACCCCGCATACAGTTGCCACCTTTTGCCCCGTGAGAATGGCATTGGGTCGCACCGCAGATTTTGGAGAGCCGTTTCAATGGACAAACTGATCCCAGACCCACCCCCATCCCCCACCACGCCACTCGAAGACGCCCTGCGCGCCGACGATCTTGTGAAAAACCGCGAAGCGATAAAACGCGCGCTCGATTTCTACCTCTGTCCCGAACCCGCAAAACCACACCCGCCCAGCACGCTGTTCATGGTGGTGCCCAATGTCGATACCGAAAGTCTGTTGGCGCATGCCTGTGAGTCGCTGGCGTCGGCCAGTGCGATGGCGAGCAATTTCGCTGGTGAGTTGAGTGGTTTTCAGCGCTCCACGGCGTTGGCGATTCAGCAGATTGTCATGCTGGCCGAGCTGGCCGTGAATCGAGCGCTGGATCGGGTTGATCCGCAGACCTGAAACCGCGTTATCGTTCTTCGCGAGCAGGCTCGCTCCCACAGAAAGCACACGGTCGACTGTGGGAGCGAGCCTGCTCGCGAAGGGGCCCTCAAGGTCACCACCAAACTAATTCTTGCTCTCGATCTTCCCGCCCGCATCCGGATCGTAAAAATCCGGAATCTCGTACTGGTATTTCTTCAGCCAGCGCTGCATCGCCAGTTCGCGTTCGGTGGCGGTGGCGCTTTGGGGTTTGGGTGAGGCAGCTTTGTTGCGGCTTTGCAGGACCAGCCAACCTTCAGTTTCCTGCTGCTGCGCTGAAGCGGGGCCTGCATCGATGGCGTGCGCGCTGAGGGGCAGGGTGAGCAGGGTCAGGTAGCACAGGCCTTTGCGGATGTTCATGGCTGTCTCCTTACTTGAGCGTCGGCGGTAGCGGGTCGATGAAGGCGGCGACGCGGTCGCCGGGTGTGGCTTTGGCGTGAGTTGGCGCTTTGAGTTTTTCCGCCCGTTGCTGCGCTTCGGAAAATTGCTCCGGGGTCAGTTTCGAGCGGCTGACGATTTCGGCGGCTTGTGGCCAGTCGTTCTGGTAGAGGAGCAGGGTGACCATGTTCAGCGTCGCCAGTTGATTGTTCTGGCTCAGTTCGATGGCGGTGAGGAATTCGAATTTCGCTTCGTTGAGGCGCAGTTGGTTGAGGTAGACCACGCCGAGGTCGTTGCGGATTTTCTCGTCGGTGGGTGCCAGGCGTGCGGCGCGTTGCAGGTGGGCCTGGGCCTGGCCATTGTCGCCACGGGCGGCGTAGACCTGGCCGAGGCCGTGTTCGGCCTGGGCGGTGAGGCAGCCGCCGAGCAGGCTGCGGTAGAGCGGCTCGGCCTCGCTGCGACCGAGCAGGCGATAGACTTTGGCTTTGCGCAGGCGCACTTCGCTGAGGTTGTCCGGCAGGCTTTGCAGGTTGGCCAGGCTGGCGTGGAGCTTGCCGTCGCTGGCCAGATCATCGGCGAGGTTCAGCGACAGTTCCTGCTCCGACGTGAGTTTGCTGCAGCTGGACGGCGACAGCAGCGAGGTCCACGGCGCCTGGCCGTCCGTGGCGCAACCGCTGAGCAGCAACAGGCTTGCCATGACTATCAGTACTTTCATCAAACGCTCTCCATGAGCCAAGGTCAGTTTGCGAAGGCGCGGGCAATGGCGGTGAAGCCCGGGCCGGCCAGTACGATCAGCAGGGCCGGAAACAAAAACAGCATCATCACCACCGACATCTTCGCCGACATTTTCGAGATGTATTCCTGCAGCCGGGTCAGGCGTCGGTCATCCAGTAATTGCTTGAGCGCCAGCAGCGATTTCATCGCGCCGCCGCCCTGGTGGATCAGTTGCTGGAGGATCACGCAGGTGTCGGTGAATTCGTCCACCGCGAGCATCACCGCGGTCTTGTTCAGCTCCTGACCCAGCTCCAGACCGGAGTCGACGCGGTTGAGGATCAGGCGCAGTTCGCTGGTCAGTTCCGGCAGCAGTTTTTGCGCTTCGATGCTGAGCACGCGCAGGGCTTGTTCCACCGCCATGCCGGATTCGAAGAGGATGCGCAGCAGTGGAATGAATGTGGAGACTTCCACGGCGATGGTTTTCTGCCGGCGGGCGGCGGCGTAGGCGAGCAGGCGTTTGGGCAGCAGATAGCCGCCGCCAGCAGCGAACATCGGCGCCATCCAGCGGTGGCTGGTCTGCGGGAAAAACACTTCCTGCAGAAAGATCGCCAGCCCCAGAGCGAGCAGGGGTGTACCGATCTGGCAGGCGGCGAAAAGGGCGCGTTCATTGGCACGGCGCCAGCCGAGGCGGCCGAGCAGGGTCTGGGTTTCGCTGTCGATGCTCACCGAGCGCCGGCCGAAGCGGCTGTTGCCCAGCGCACGCAGCCAGTGGCCGAAACGGTTCTCCCGCACCAACTGGCCCTGCAAGCGCTGATGCACCTGACGCACGCGGCGGCGCTCGGTGAGCAGGTGATTGCCCACCAATAACAGCGAACCGAGCAGCAACAACAACGCCGCGAGCCAGACCATCTCAAACGCTCCGCAACATGCGCCACAGCGCCAGACTGCCCAGCACCTGCAACGCGGCGGCAGTGAGCAACATGGTCTGGCCGCTTTCGTCGTGCCACATGCCAAGCACGTAGCCGGGGTTGGTCAGCATGAAGTAGCTCACCAGAATCAACGGCAGCAAACCGAGCACCCAAGCGGTCATGCGCGTTTCCCCGGTCAGGGCGCGCAACTGCCGCGCGCCCTGGTCGCGCTCGCGGATCAGTTTGATCAGGTTCTCCAGCAGCTCACTGGCATTGCCGCCGTAGCGGTGATTGACCTTCAGGCCGAGGGCGAACATGCGCAGTTCGTCCTGCTCGTAGAGTTCGGCAAAATCGCTGACTGCATCAGGCAGATTCACCCCCAGTTGCACGTTACGCTGCACTCGGCCCATGGCGGTTTTCAGCGGATCCTCGCTGGCTTCGATACCGCCCAGCACTGCATCGCTGAGGGTGCGCCCTGACTTCAGGCTGCGCACCGTATGGTCAAGCAATTGCGGCAGTTGTTCGATCATCCGGCGGATTCGGCGTCGGTAGCGAATGGCGATGTACAGCCGCAACGCCACGGGCGGCGCGATCAGCATCAGCACCAGTCCGACCCAGCTGGCGAGCAGAAATCCCAAAGCCACGACCGCCGCCCACAGGCTCAGCCACAGGCCGAAACGCTCGCTCGGCTGACCCAGTCCGGCACGCAGAAACATGCGTTCCAATCCCACCCATTTCGTCTGTTCCACGGCCTTTTGCGGTTGCCCGGCGGCGAGCCGGTTGAGGACTTTTTCTGTCGCGGTTTTGCGCAGGCCTTGCAGGAACAGATAAATCGACAGCCCGAGCAGCATCAGGCAAATGACGATAAGAATGATCGGTGCCAGCATCTGCGTGCTCCTCGCCGTCAGCCCGGGTGAGCGTCGTGGCGCAGCTTGTCGCCGGCCGGGTTGACCGCTTCGCGCACAAAGCCGAAACCGGTGCGGCGGTCGAGGCGGAACAGGGTGTTGGTGACGTAGACGTCCTCGCGAATGCCGACCACTTCCACCACTTCACTGACGCAGCGTCGACCATCGGGCATGCGTGTCAGCTGAATGATCACGTCGAGGGCGGCGCAGATCATCTGACGCAGGGTGCGTTCGGCAATCGAGCGCCCGGTCAGCCCGACCAAAGTCTCCAGCCGCAGCAGCGCATCCTGGGCATTGTTGGCGTGCACGGTGCTCATCGAACCGTCGTGGCCGGTGTTCATCGCGGTGAGCACGTCGACCACTTCGACGCCCCGGATCTCGCCGAGAATGATCCGGTCGGGACGCATGCGCAGGGCGTTGCGAATCAGGTCGCTGGCCTTGACCTCGCCGTGGCCCTCGGCATTGGGCGGGCGGGTTTCCAGGCGCACCACGTGCGGGTGGCCGAGTTGCAGTTCGGCGACGTCTTCGATGGTCACCAGCCGTTCGTGGGGGTTGATCAGTTGGCTGAGGATGTTCAACAGCGTGGTCTTGCCGGTGCCGGTGCCGCCACTGATCAGGATGTTGCAGCGCTTGCCCACGGCGTTCTGCAGGAATTCGAAAATCGCCAGATCGATGGTCTGCATCGCCATCAGATCGGTGCTCTTGAGCATGTCCTTGCGAAACTTGCGGATCGACAGGCACGGGCCGTCGAGGGCGATCGGCGGGATGATCGCGTTGACCCGGCTGCCATCGGGCAGGCGCGCATCGACCATCGGCGAGGACTCGTCGAGGCGTCGGCCGAGTGGCGCAAGGATGCGCTGCATGACCCGCTCGACGTGATGCGCATCGATAAAACGCAGATCGCTCTGATGCAGTACGCCGTCGCGCTCGATGAACACCCGGTGCGGGCCGTTGACCAGAATCTCCGTCACCGACGGGTCGCGCAGCAGGACTTCCAGTGGGCCGAAACCGGTGAGTTCGTCGACGATTTCTTCGCCGAGACGCTCCATCTCGTAGCGCGAGATTGCCAGATGCAAACGGGCGATGTATTCGGCGACCTTGTCGGTGACGAACTGCGCCAGTTGCTGGCGCGAACCTTCCAGCAGGTTTTGCCCCGACTCCTCGATGGCGTCGATGATGTAGCGGTGCAGGACCAGTTTCAGGCCTTCGTGATCGCTGTTGCCGATCGCTCCGCGCGGCGTCGCGCCAAAGAGTTTTTCTGCGCTCATGAGCTGCCTCGCAGACGGTCGAACCAAGTGACTTTCGGCTTGTTCAGGCCCTCGGAACGCTTGGCCAGACGTTCGCCGAGGGCGCGCAGGCTCTGGGTGAGTTTCTCCCGTGGCGCCAGTTCGAACAGACTCACGCCCTGGTTTTTCGCGTTCAGACGCACATCGGGACTGAAGGCCAACACGGCGATCACTTCCAGATTGAAGGTCTTGCCCAGGGTCTCGGAATCCGGCGCGACGTTGTTCAGGTAGCGATCGATCAGCAAGCGCCCGTGCTCGAGTTTCATGCCTTTCTCGCGCCACTGGTTGAGCACGGCGAGGTTGCGTCGGCAGTTGAGGACGTTCTGGTCGGTGTACCAGAGCAGTTTGTCGCAATGGCTGACGAAGGTACGCAACGCTTCACTGTCGGCCTGCCCGGTGAGGTTGACGACGATGTGCTGGAAGTGCTGACGCAGGGCGCTGAGCAGCATGTACAGCTCGGCGGCACTGGTGGTTTCCAGCGGCTCGTCGGTGTTGGCGTAGGCAAGAATGCGCAGGCCGTGGTCGGCGCTGGTGAAGGCACTGTCGATCAGCGTGGCGTCGAGACGGCGCAGGTGGCGCAGGGCATCGCCGAAGTGAAACGAGCTTTCCAGGCCCAACAACGCGAGGCTGTCGCCACGGGGCAGGCCGAGGTCGAGCAACAGGGTTTGCTGGCCGCTCTTCTGAACCACCATGGCCATGTGATTGGCGAGCAAGGCACCGTCGGAACTGCTCTGCACGCCGTACATCACCGTTAGCCCGCCGAGCTGGGTGTTGGGCGCGACGGCCGGCAGGCGTTTGCTCAGGCGCCGTACCAGTCCGGCGACTTCGCTGGAGCGTGAGCCATAGGCGACAAAATCCCGCGCACCGGCGCGCATCGCATTGAGTACGAGCTGATTGTCCATGCCGTCGCCGAGGGCAACGATCGCCAGCATTGGCTTGGCCTCCAGCGCACCTTCGATCAGCGCACTTTGCGCCACGACATGCTCGCGATCGAGGCCGACGAAAACCAGATTGGCGAACGTTACATCGACCAGTGCGAGCAGTTCATCGAGGCTGCCGGCACCGGCGCTGACCACTTGGCCGAGCGGGGCGAGGGCGCTTTGCAGCCATTCCAGATCGGTGCTGTTGCGGGTGATGGCGAGGAAGGTCTGACTGAGGTTCTGGTTCATTGCGACAACCCGCTGCGCTTGTCGAAGTTACCGTTCTCAAGGAAAAACATGCGGTAGAAATTCGGGTCGTAGTTGCGCAGTTTCTCCCCCGGCAACGACGGCAGTCGCGCGTCCGCCGCCAATGGCTGGACCAGATGCGGGGTGACGATCATCAGCAATTCGCGCTCTTCGCGTTTGATCTGCGAACCCTTGAAAAATGCGCCCAATATGGGGATGTCGCCAAGGCCCGGAAACTTGTTCACCTGTGAACTGTTGGTAGTGCTGATCAAACCGCTGATGACAAAACTTTCGCCATCGCCCAGCGACACGCTGGTGTCAGTGCGGCGGATGGTCAGCGCCGGAACGGTGGTGCCGGCGATGTTTACCGCGTTGGCAAAATCCAGTTCGCTGACTTCCGGTGCGACCTTCAAGGCGATGCGGTCGCGGCCGATGATGGTCGGCGTCAGGGTCAGGCGGATGCCGAATTCCTTGTACTCGATCGACACGCTGTCACTGCCGGAACTGGGCACCGGGATCGGGATTTCGCCACCGGCAAGGAAACTCGCGCTCTGCCCGTTTAGCGCCACCAGGCTTGGCCGTGCCAGGGTGTAGGCGAACCCGCTGGTTTCCAGGGCGTTGATGATCGCCATGGTCTTGCCGCCGACCCAGGAAAAATTGAACAGCGAGTTATCCACCGGCAGGCGCGGCTGCGGCACGCCGTCAATCGGCGGCAGTGTGCCGGGCGAGCCGAACAGGAAATTGCCGCGGGTGCCGATCAGCGAGGCGGTGGCTTCCTTGAGTTTGGTGCGGCTGACTTCGACGAAACGAATGTCGGTCTGCACCTGCGACGGCAGGGTCGGATCGTCGGACGGCACGCTGCTGGTCAGCGCCGTGGTCGCCGCGCCCTGGACGAAAACCATGGCTTGTTGCGGCTGCGCGGAACACGCCGTCCAGACCATCAGGCTGGTCGCGCCGGGACCGACGCCAGTGAGCAAAAAGGACGAACCGCCGTTGGCATGCACGTCGGCAATTTTCGGGTCGCCGACCGCCAGGCGGGTGATCGCCACCGGAGACTGCATGTCCTGCTGGAAGCCTTCACCGATCTCGATCACCGAAGGCAGACGCGGCAGTGCCGAACAATTGCCGACCGCCGCGAGAGCGGTGTCCATCGACAATCCCAACAACAGCAAGGCCCGGAGCGCCGGTTTCAATGTCGGTCTGAGTCGACTCTGCATGCACGTGAATCCTTGCGCAGTCATGGGGTTTGTTGGCTGATCTGGTTGCCGCGAATGATCTCCACCGCGGGCCTGGGGGCCGCGCCGACACTGGCGGCTGAGGGCGCTCGTTGGGCGTTGCCCAAAGCGAGTTGAGTGAACTGGAAAAGCTGGCTGTTGGCGCGATCCAGATGCGCGGGCGATTGCGTTTCGCCGGCCCAATATCTGGCCAACCGTTGTTCTTCGCTGCTGCGCACCGCGAGACGCAACGTGCCGACCTGGGTCGCGAGCATCAGACGGCTGAGCAATTGTTCCGGCACCGCCAGCACCACGGTGCGCGCGGCGATGCGGCGCTGGTCCTGTTTGATTTTTTCTTCGGCGCTGAGGCTGGGCGATGCCGGTTGGCCGTCGTTGGTCAGGCCGTACTGTTCGCCGATCCCGAGCACGCGCAAGGCCGGAACGGCGATCTGCGCCGACTGCTGCAGATTGCTCGCGTCTTCGCGCAAGTACAGCAGCACATCGACGTAATCTCCCGGCAGCAATTGCCCGGCGCCACCGATCACTTCGTCGACGGCCACGGTCAGTGCGCGTTCGTCGCGGCGAATCATCCGCGCCAGCGCGCCACCGGCCTGAAAGCTTTCGTCGTTGAGCCAGGTGCCAGCGCTGAGGTGCCGCCAAGGTGTGCGGCCCACGGCTTGTTCAATGCTGGTCAGACTGCCGGCCGGTGCACTGCGCAGTTTTTCCACGGCCACATCGGCGGCGGTCAACGGTGTGAACGGCGGTACATCGTGGAGCAGCACCACCACTGGTTGGCGGGTCTGGTCTTCGGCAATCGCGACAGTCTGTCCAACGCTGACCGCGGGTACGACGGGCGCCTCCGCGACCGGGGCCGGCTGACGACTGAGCACCAGCCCCCAGTAACCGACAACAACCGCGCCGAGCAACAACAACGCGGCAAGGCCCATGGTGACGCGACTGTTCATGACGGCTCTCCTTTTCCTGCTGCACAAGCCAACTGCAATTGCTCTTGAGAGGCGTACTGATCTGGCAGCTATGAACATGCAACTATTTCGCTATTTCCAAGCTAGCTGATCCAAGCAAAAGCGCCATTAGTGACAGGCAAATAACCTACCAAAGTATGAGTTTTGGCCAATTGACAGTGGGAAACGGCGGCGACACGTTGGGATTAATGCTTTGTGATTAATGCGTTCTTACAGTTGTTGGGCGGGGGTTTGTTGACAATGCTCAAGTGGCACGGTGGAACCATGCCGCGGTCGTGATGTGGGCGCCAGGGGCGCGAAGGAGTGGAGCTATGTTTCGTATGACTTTCGATTATCTGATGGCCAAGGCTCGGGCGTTTGCCAGCAGCGAAGAGGGTGCTTCGGCGATTGAGTATGCAATCGTGGTGGCGATGGTTGCGGTGGTGGTGGTTGCATTCGTTAGCCCGCTTGGAGACAGGGTGCTGGCGATTTTCAACAATGTTCTGACGTCGCTCGACGGTACGGCGGTTACTCGGCCAACACCTTGAGGCTTTTGAACACTGCACCTGGCTGATATCGCACTACACTGGATTTACCTTTCAGCATTCAGGTATTGCCTATGAACGCGCCTTCGCCGTCCCGCCAACAGTTGCTTCTGGTTGACGATGAAGAGGACGCGTTGCTGGAGTTGGCGGAGTTGCTGGAGGGCGAGGGGTTTACCTGTCATACCGCGACGTCGGTGAGGCTGGCGTTGCATCTGTTGACCCGGCATCCGGATATTGCCTTGGTGATTACTGATCTGCGCATGCCGGAAGAGTCGGGCATGTCGTTGATCAGGCGGCTGCGTGAGCATACGTCGCGGGAGCATTTGCCGGTGATTGTGATGTCGGGGCATGCGGACATGGAGGATGTCAGCGATATGTTGCGGTTGCAGGTGCTGGATCTGTTTCGCAAGCCGATTTATCACGTTCGGTTGTTGGAGACTCTCGATAATCTGTTTCCCAAGGCTCGGGTTGGGGCTGGGTGAACTCGGCGGCCTTTGGGCCGACCGTGTTGTTTGGGGGGTTGGGTGAATATCCGTTGCTGCGGGTGTTGCTGATTACGGTTCCGCCCTTACGGCGGGTCACCTTTTTCAAACGCCAAAAAGGTAACCCAAAAGGCTTGCTCCTACGTTCGGCCCTCGCAGGCTCGGGTTCCTTCGCTCCGGGACTGATCCGGGCGCAGCGGCTCCGGTTTGCTTCGCTGCACCTCCTTCCGCTGTGTCTGGCTGCGCCAGACGGTCGCTGCGCTCCCACGCCCGGATCAATCCCTCCACTCAGCCTTCCGACGTCGCCGGTGGATCAAGATCAAAAGCACTCGAGCTTGCGCTCATTGTTGAGTGGTGCGGCTTCGCCGCGGGCAGCTGCGCTGCTTTGTTTTGGCTTTTGTAGGAGTGAGCCTGCTCGCGAAAGGCGGCCTGCCAGCCGACCTGTTTCTCACTGAACACCCACGATCAAAACTGTAGGAGTGAGCCTGCTCGCGATGGCGGCCTGACAGCCGACCTGTTTCTCACTGAATACCCACGATCAAAACTGTAGGAGTGAGCCTGCTCGCGAAGGCGGCCTGACAGCCGACCTGTTTCTCACTGAACGCCCACGGTCAAACTGTGGGAACTGGCTTGCCAGCGAAGGCGGCCTGCCAGCCGACCTGTTTCTCACTGAACGCCCACGGTCAAAACTGTGGGAGCGAGCCTGCTCGCGAAGGCTCTCGGCCAGCCGACCTGTCTCTCACTGAACACCCACGATCAAAACTGTAGGAGCGAGCCTGCTCGCGAAAGCGGTGTGTCAGCTGAAAAAATCCTGACTGACACACCGCTCGCCCCTCACAACTGATAACTGAAACTGATGCTGTACCGCGGCTTGCGATTGAACGTGTCCAGCGCTTCATCGGACATGGCCTTCGCCACTTCCAGGGCGATGTTGTAGTACCTGGCATCGCCAAATCTCAGCCCGACGGCGGTGGATGACAGGTTGTTGGCCTGCACCGGTAGTTGGTTGAACCAGCTGCGCGAGCGGTCGAGTACTACGTAGGGTTGCAGGATGCGCACCCAGTTGCCGTCGCGGTTGAAGCTGTAGTTGACCTCGTAGGCCACGCCCCAGCCCTTGTCGCCCGAGGCCTGGTCGTCGGGGTAGCCACGGCCGAAATTCTGTCCGCCGAACACCGCGCGCTCGCTGTCGGGCAGGGTGTCGTCGCTCCAGTACAGCGCTGCCGAGAGCACGCCTTGCCAGTTGTCGAGAAACTTGTCGCTCTGCACGCCGGACAGTCTCACGCGGAAGAAATCCAGATCGATGTCGTCGTAGTTGGTGTTTGCACCGAGGCTGTCGAAACCCTGGTAGACGCCGGCGCTGAGGATGCGCAGTTGGCGGGCGTCGGCCTTGCGCCAGTCGCCTTCGAAGGCGAGGGCGCGGACGTCGGTGCGCAGCTCGGTGCTGAAGGGGAAGTTGACGCCGTCGTAGCGCGTCTTGTCGTCGACTGCGTAGAGGCGCGAGCCGGCGGTCAGCAGTTCGTTGGCGGAGGCGATCAGGGGCATGCTGAAGCCGATCGAGTAGCGATCATTCTCGCGGTGGGTACTCAGGCGCCCACCGCCGCCGACCAGCACTTCGGTGTCCGGGTCGGCGCGGTAACGCGAAGCCGAGAGGTTGAGTTGCGTGCCTTCGGCGTCGAGGAACTGGCTGTAGTCGAGACGGTAGTAATGCTCTTTGTCATCGCCCGGTGGGAACAGGCCGCTGAGGCTCAACTGTTCGCCCATCGACGTCTGCGAGTTGCTGCTGACGCCGAGCAACGCCTGCGGGCCGTTGCGGTTGTCTTCGGTGGTGCTCAGGGTGCTGGTGAACGGTTTGCGGCTGGCCTGGGCGACCAGGGTGGTGGCGCCATCGGTGGTGCCCGGTGGCGGCACTTGCGCTTGAATCGTTACGCCGGGAATGCGGCTCATCAGCGTGGTGTAGCGCTCGAACGTCTTGCGCGTCAGCGGGCGTTCGGCCTGGATTTTCGCGGCGAGTCTGTCGAGCAGGCCTTTGACCCGGCCGATGTCGCCCTGCATCTGGATATCGCGCACGTAGCCTTCAACCAGCACCACCCGCGCCACGCCCTCATCGAAGTCCTGTCGCGGCAGAAACGCGTAGGACAACAGGTAGCCGTCCTGCTGGTAGCGACGGGTGATGTTGCGCGTCGCTTCAATCAGTTCGGCAAGGCTGGCCTCACGGCCGATCAATGGTTTGTAGACTTCGGCCAGTTCGTTGAGTGGATAAATCGTGCCGCCTTCGATCTGCACGGTCTTCAGGTTGATCCTGGTTTCCATCAGCAGTGGTTGTGCGGCGGTCGCGCCGGGATCCGGCACTTGCAGCGGCGCCGCGCTCGGGCGATAGGCGTCGGCAGGAAGGTTGGGGACGGGCAGGTTGCGCGTGGTTTCGTTGCTGTTGAGAAAACTGGGCAAGGTGTCGGCGAGGGCAGCGGAACTGAGGCTCAGGCACAGCAGGGATGCCAGTACGCGCATAGGACACTCCATGGTCAGAACACAGCACAGGGCAGGTTTTTCCTTAGAAAAAAGGCGGAAGACTCGTGGGAATCTTCCGCCCTCAACCAAGCGTAGGCGCTGTAGGTAAGGCCGTCGAATCGGCCAGGTGCAATTTAGCGTTTGTTGCCCCCAAGCGCGCCGGTCAGCCCGCCGAGCACCCCGCCCAGACCGCCAGTTGTACCGCCAGTGGCAGTGCCGTTGTTGACCAGCCCACCGACGGCCGCCACGGTGCCGCCGACATTGGTAACCAGCCCACCGACTGCCGTGGTCACCGGGGTGTTGGTCGCGGCGATCGCACCGCCGAGGCCGCCCACCGCTGCGCCCACCTGCCCGGTGATACCGGCAACCGGAGTGCCGAGACCGGTGGCTGCGCCGACCTGTTGAGTGACAGTGGTGACCGCGCTGGTCACAGGGTTGAGACCTGCTCCCACTGCGGCGCCAACGCTTGCCAGCGGCGAAGTGGGAGCGGTGATCGGTGTGCCCGAGCCACCGAGTACGGTGTTGAGCGAAGCAACTGCGTTGCCCAGGCCACTCGCGGTAACGCCACCGGCACTGACCACGCCGCTGGTGCTGCCGGCATTCAGACCGGTGCCAACATTGACCACTGCGCCACCGACGGTTTGCAGCAGGCCGGTGCCGCCCAGACCACCACCGACGCCACCAGTACCTGAGCCAGTGCCGTTGGACACCAGACCGCCCGCTTTGCCGACCGCCGTGCCGGCGTTGCTCAAGGCGCCGCCGAGGGTGTTGGTCAGGGCACTGCCGTTGCCTGCATCGGTGACTTTGCCGCCAAGGCTGTTCACCGTGCCGCCCACCTTCGAGATCACGCCTTTGAGCGGATCACCCAGGCCGGTGGCATCGCCAAGTTTATCGGTTGTGCTTTCGACCATGGCGATCACCGGCACCAGGCCGCTGCCGACCTTGTTGGTCAACTGGCTGGTCGGGCCGTTGCTGAGGGTGGTGTTGAGGGTGTCGCCGAGCATGGTGACTTTTTCACCTACGCCATCGACCAGCGGCACTACTTTGGTCACGACGCCACCGACCACGGGAACGCGGCTGGTCGCTGTGTTCAGTTTGGCGCTGAGATCAGATACGCCATCACCGACATCCGAGACCACACCGCCAACCGAGGCCACGGTGGTGGTCAAGCCCTTCGGATCGGTGGCCAGTTTGCCGATGCCATTGCTCACGCCATCGCCCAAGGTGCTGACCACATTGCCAGCGGTATTGGCGACGCTCTGCACAATGCCGCCGGCCAGCGGAACGTTGCTCAAGGCATCACCCACCTGGCCCACACCATCGCCGACACCGCTGACGGTTTTGCCGACATCCTGCACCAGAGTGGTGGTCACCAGCGAAGGCGCGGCCGGATTGGTCGGGGTGGTGGGATCGGTGGGGTCTGTCGGGTTGGTCGGATTGGTTGGATCGGTACCGCCGCCGGTTCCGCCAGTGCCACCGGTACCACCCGTGCCCGCTGTTCCGTCGCCAGTGCCGCCGGTCCCGCCTGTGCCAGCAGCATCGCCGCCGGTTCCACCACCTGCGCCGCCGCTGCCATCGGTACCCGCCGTACCATCTGCAGTCGAGCTGCCCGAGCCGCCCGAACTGCTGCGATGACCGCCACCGCCGCTGCTGCAGCCGACGAGTCCTACAGAAAGAATCAGTGCCAGCGCGATTGCCGATTTGGACCACATCACTTGAGTTTTCATGATTGAGATTCCTGCACCTGTCACAACGTTACGTTGCCTTCGATGGCCCGCTGATCTGTCGTCGGCGATGCCTCGTCCGTGCTGGTAATCTCAGTCGATCGCAGGTTTTGCACCATTCTCAAGTTGGTATTAACCCCTTTATATACAAGGCCCGGCGCAATGCCGAAGGACTAATACGCAGGTGATAAACGCGCAAAAAAAAGCCTTGAAATTCAAGGCTCGGTTTTTTGCACAGCGCCGGGCAGGGCGCGGAAAAACTTAAGTGATATATACACAATTAACGGGTTTTTCCGCCCCGTCAGATCAGGCGATCGGTTGCCATTGGCCGACCATATGTTCCAGGTCGCCGGCACCGACCAGGCGCAATTCGCCGCTGGAACCTGCTGCGCTCGCCAGCAACGTCACTTCACTGGGCAGGCGCACCGGTTTGCGAAAGTGCACGGCGATTTCCAGGTTGGCTTTGGGCAGGTGATCAGAGAGCGCCGCCAGCGTGCGTGCCTTATTCCACAAACCATGCGCGATCGCCGTGGGAAAACCGAACAGCTTGGCGCTCGCTGCACTCAGGTGAATCGGGTTGTAGTCGCCGGAGACTTTCGCATACTGGCGACCAATATCGGCGGGCGCCGTCCAGCGTGTCACCTCGAGCAAATCCTGCGACGGCTCCCAGTCATGTGCCTGCGCCTCGCCCTCGAGTTTCACGCCGCGACAGAGCATCCGGCTCTCGGCTTCCCACAGCGGCCCGAGCTGATCGTCCAGGGTGGTGAGCAGATCGAATGTCGCGCCTTTGGCATGCGGTTGCAGGTTGTGCACGCGCACGCTGACTTGCGCGCGACTGATAGCCCCCATCGGGCGCAACACGCGAATGCGGTTGCTCAGGTGAATCAGCCCGAGCAGCGGGAACGGAAAGTCCTTTGCCGTGAGCAATTGCATCTGCAAGGCGAAGGCGAGGATATGTGGATAGGTCGGCGGCAGCAGGCCATCATCGACGAAACCGCAGACCTTGCGATAAGCCGCCAGCCGCATGCCGTCGATATCAACCCAGCAGCGCAGACCGCTGTCGGGCAGTTGCGTGCCGGTGATTTTGCGCCGTGTCGCCGCGCGCGAATAAAGCCCCGGCAGATTCGGTTCGCGGTCCAGCGTTTGCCATTCGATGCTCATGCTCAAGCCCCCAGCACACTTTGGCCACACACCCGCAGCGCTTGGCCGGTGAACGCGCCCGTGCCCGGTTGCGCCAGCCACGCCACAGCCTCGGCGACGTCTTGCGGCAAGCCGCCCTGGCCCAGTGAACTCATGCGCCGCCCGGCCTCGCGCAGGCCGAACGGAATGTGCGCAGTCATTTGCGTCTCGATAAAACCGGGGGCGACGGCGTTGATGCTGATCCCGCGTTCCAGCAGTGTCGGCGCCCAGGCCTGGGCCAGACCGATCAGGCCAGCCTTGCTTGCTGCGTAGTTGGTCTGCCCGCGATTGCCGGCGATGCCGCTGATCGAGGCGAGCAGGACCACCCGTGCGTTGTCGCGCAGGGTGCCGCTGTCGAGCAGGGCCTTGGTCAGCACTTGCGGCGCATTGAGGTTGACGGCCAGCACCGCGTCCCAGAATTCCGGGGTCATGTTGGCCAGGGTCTTGTCGCGGGTGATGCCGGCGTTGTGCACGAGGATGTCGAGCCCGTCGGGCAGGTGTTCGATCAATTGGGTGGCGGCATCATCGGCGCAGATATCCAGGGTGATCGCGCGGCCGCCGAGGCGGGCGGCGAGAGCTTCGAGGTCGGTCTTGGCCGGAGGTACATCGAGGAGAATCACCTCGGCGCCATCGCGGGCGAGGGTTTCGGCAATCGACGCGCCGATCCCGCGTGCAGCACCCGTGACCAACGTCTTGCGCCCCGCCAGCGGTCGGGTCCAGTCGGTCACCGGCGTGGCGCACGCGGTCAGACGAATCACTTGGCCGGAAACGAACGCACTTTTCGGCGAGAGGAAGAATCGCAGCGGACCTTCCAGTTGATCTTCGGCACCCTCGCCGACGTAGATCAGCTGCAAGGTGCCACCGCCGCGCAGCTCTTTGGCCAGCGAGCGCGAGAAGCCTTCGAGTGCGCGCTGCGCGCTGGAGGCGAACGGATCACGGAGGGTTTCCGACGCGCGACCAAGGATCACCAGATGCGCGCTATGGTCAAGGTTCTTCATCAATGGCTGGAAGAATTCGCGCAGTTGCTTGAGCTGGTCGGTGTGCTGCAAATCGCTGGCGTCGAACACCACCGCTTTGAGCTTCGGCCCGTGGCCGGGAATCCACGCGGTGGCCAGCGCGGCCTCGGTGCCGTAGCTGTAGATTGCATCGGTCAGGCGATTGGCAAACACACTGATCCGTTCGGCCAGTGGCCCGCCACCGATCAACAGCGCACCCTCGATCGGCCGCAGACGCCCCGCTTGCCAGCGTTCCAGCCGCACCGGCGACGGCAGGCCCAAGGCCCCGACCAGGCGATGGCCGAAGGATGAGTTGGCGAAGTCGATATAGCGGTCAGACATGGAACGCTCTCCAGAAGTTGGGGTTCAAAGTGTGGACTGTCCACGGCAATCAATCGTTCGATCGGCGCATTAAGGCCTACGCTGGTTTAGCAGAGTAGTTTGGCCGCGGTGGTTTTGTAGCCAGACACAAATCCAGAAACAACACCGGCCCCTTGTAGGAGTGAGCCTGCTCGCGATAGCGGTGGGTCAGAAACGTGTCATTAGCCTGATACACCGCTATCGCGAGCAGGCTCACTCCTACAAAGGATCTATGTGAATTCGCAAGTCTGACAGGAGCTTTTATGACCCAGCTGCGCCGCGTCGCGATCATCGGCGGTAACCGCATCCCCTTCGCCCGCTCCAACGGGCCGTATGCCACGGCCAGCAATCAGGCGATGCTCACCGCCGCGCTGGAAGGCCTGATCGAGCGCTACAACCTGCACGGCCAGCGCATCGGCGAGGTGGTAACGGGCGCGGTGCTTAAATTGTCACGGGATATGAACCTGACCCGCGAGTGCGTGCTCGGTTCGCGCCTGTCTCCAGCGACGCCAGCCTATGACATTCAGCAAGCCTGCGGCACGGGTCTGGAAGCGGCGCTGCTGGTGGCCAACAAGATCGCCCTCGGCCAGATCGATTGCGGCATTGCCGGCGGCGTCGACACCACCTCCGACGCGCCGATCAGTGTCAGCGAAGGCCTGCGCAGGATTCTTCTGCAGGCCAACCGCGCGAAGAGCACCGCTGACAAACTGAAAACCCTGCTGCAATTGCGCCCCCGGCATCTGATCCCCGAATTCCCGCGCAACGGCGAGCCGCGCACTGGCCTGTCGATGGGCGAGCACTGTGAATTGATGGCGCAGACGTGGAATATTCCCCGCGAAGAACAGGATCAACTCGCCTTCGAAAGTCATCACAAACTCGCCGCTTCCTACAGCGAAGGCTGGCATAACGATCTGATGACACCGTTTCTTGGCCTGACCCGCGACAACAACCTGCGTCCTGACCTGACCCTGGAAAAACTCGCCACGCTGAAGCCGGCGTTCGAGAAAAGCGCCAAGGGCACGCTGACTGCGGGCAACTCCACGCCGCTCACCGATGGTGCTTCGGTGGTGTTGCTCGGCAGTGAAGAATGGGCCAACGAGCGCGGCTTGCCGATCCTTGCTTATCTGCGCGACGGCGAAGCGGCGGCTGTGGATTTCGTCAACGGTGCCGAGGGCCTGCTGATGGCGCCGGTGTATGCCGTGCCACGCTTGCTGGCGCGCAACGGCCTGACCTTGCAGGATTTCGATTACTACGAGATTCACGAAGCGTTCGCCGCGCAGGTGTTGTGCACGCTCAAGGCCTGGGAAGATCCCGAATATTGCAAAACCCGCCTGGGACTCGACGCGCCGTTGGGTGCGATTGATCGCAGTCGGCTTAACGTCAAAGGCAGCTCCTTGGCGGCGGGGCATCCGTTTGCCGCGACCGGCGGGCGGATTGTGGCGAACCTGGCCAAGCTGCTGGATGCGGCCGGCAAGGGGCGGGGGTTGATCTCGATCTGCGCGGCGGGCGGGCAGGGTGTCACTGCGATTATCGAACGCTGAAAAAGCCCCTCACCCTAACGCTCTCCCAAAGGGAGAGGGGACTGATTGGGGGATGTTTGAAATCGACGCCGACCTGAGCGTCCTTCACCGAATCCAAAGTTGCGATTAAAGCCATAATCGCTGCGGTCTCTCAGGTCGATGTATTACGGGAGACATCTCGGTCGGCCCCCTCTCCCTCTGGGAGAGGGCTGGGGTGAGGGCCATCAGGTCACACCATTCATGTCAGATTCTGTCGCAAATGCCCTTGCCGGCCGATACCAATCAATGCCACGGTCTCGGCTATGATTCGCCCGGGTCGCTGCGATTGATCCGGCACAGTGTGTGCATCCTCAAGGTTCACAGGTCGGCAACCCCTCCCCGTCGGACGAGGATTGCCGTATAACGAGTGACATTCGCGTGTTTGGTAATAAAGGACCCACAATAAAAGCTGATGAAGACTCCAAAACGCATTGAACCCCTGATCGAGGACGGTCTGGTCGACGAAGTGCTGCGCCCACTGATGAGTGGCAAAGAGGCAGCTGTTTATGTAGTGCGCTGCGGCAATCAGTTGCGTTGCGCCAAGGTCTACAAGGAGGCGAATAAACGCAGTTTCCGCCAGGCGGCCGAGTATCAGGAAGGCCGCAAGGTACGCAACAGTCGCCAGGCGCGGGCCATGGCGAAGGGGTCCAAGTTCGGTCGCAAAGAGACCGAAGACGCCTGGCAGAACGCCGAAGTGGCGGCGCTGTTCCGTCTGGCCGGTGCGGGTGTGCGGGTGCCGAAGCCCTATGACTTCCTCGACGGCGTGCTGTTGATGGAGTTGGTGGCGGATGAATTCGGCGATGCTGCGCCGCGGCTGAACGACGTGGTGCTGGAGCCGGATCAGGCGCGCGAGTATCACGCCTTCCTGATTTCGCAGATCGTGCTGATGTTGTGTACCGGTCTGGTGCACGGTGACCTCTCCGAGTTCAACGTGCTGCTGACCCCGACCGGTCCGGTCATTATTGACCTGCCTCAGGCAGTCGACGCTGCGGGCAACAACCATGCTTTCAGCATGCTTGAGCGCGACGTTGGCAACATGGCTTCGTACTTCGGCCGTTTCGCGCCGGAGTTGAAGAAGACCAAGTACGCCAAGGAAATGTGGGCGTTGTACGAAGCCGGCACCTTGCACCCGAACAGTGTGCTGACCGGCGAGTTCGACGATCCGGAAGACCTGGCGGATGTCGGCGGGGTGCTGCGAGAGATCGAAGCGGCGCGCCTCGACGAGGAACGCAAGCAGGCCATTCGCGCGGCAGACGACGCACCGAAAGGCAAACCTGAAGAACCGCCTCCACCGCCGTGGATGCAGTGATCGCTTGACGAGAAACCCGGCTTCGGCCGGGTTTTTTGTGCCCGCGCACTTTCCGCAAACGCGAGCGTGCCCTTGTAGGAGCTGCCGAAGGCTGCGATCTTTTGCCTTTGCTTCAAGGACAAGATCAAAAGATCGCAGCCTTCGGCAGCTCCTACAAGGACCGTATGTGAGTACCCCGCGCAACACCCACCTGATCGTCAGCGCCCGGCTGATCTCCGATTTCGGCGCCTTCCTCAACATGGTCGCGCTGGCCACTTACGTTTATCTGCTGAGCAACAGCGCCATGAGTGTCGGCATCTTCCTCGCCAGCCGCGTCGGTGGCGGGATTTTTGCCAGTCTGCTTGGCACACGCTTCTACCGGCGCTGGCAGGGTCGCGCGCCGCTGATTGCTTTCGATCTGTTGCGCGCTGCACTGCTGGGGCTGCTGTTGGTCACACCGGCGAATCAGCAGGCATGGCTGTTGCCAGTCATCGCCTTCGGCCTTGGCCTGGGCAATTCAATGTTCGCCATCGGCCTCAACAGCCAGTTGCCGCGCTTGATCGACCCGGCGCACCTGCTCAAGGCCAACGCCTGGATCACCTCGGCGTCCTCAGCAGCCATGGTCGGCGGCAGTCTGGTGTCGGGGTTGCTGGTGGCCGCTTTCGGTTTTGAAACGGTCTTCGCCCTCAATGCGCTGACCTATGTGCTCGCGGCGCTGCTGATCGTGCCACTGCATTTCGAGAAGGCAGATATCAGCGAACAGCCGGAACACGGCGAATGGTTTGCGCTTCGGCAGGGCTTGCGCTCGGCGCCGGTGGTCGCGGCGATGCTCGCGGTGACCATGGCCGACACCTTGGGCAGTGCTGCGCATAACGTTGGCTTCCCGATCATTGCGAAACTGCTCACCCCGGACGCGGCCAGCACGACGTTGGGCCTGGCGCTTGCGGTATGGGCCAGCGGCAAACTGCTCGGCGCGCGCATCGCCAGTCGTCTGAAGGGCTCGGAGAATCGCCATCTCGAACGCAGGTTTTTCTGCGGCGTGGCGCTGATGTCCTGCGGCTTCATTCTGATGTTCCAGCAACACAGTCTCTTGGGACTGCTGCTGTTCGCCTTGCCGGCGGGACTGGGCGATGGCGTTTCCGAAGTGAGCCTGCTGTCACGGCTGCAACGGGAACCTGCGGCTTTGCGCCTGCCGATTTTCAGTGTGCTGACCTTGCTGCAGATGACCGGTTTCGGCATCGGCATGCTGGTTGCCGCGCCGTTCTATGCGTGGTGGACGCCAGGGGCCGTGGTCATGCTGTTCCACGGCATTCCCCTCGGCACCCTGTGCGTGGTGACGCTGTTGCGGATCAGGCGCGAGCGGGTTGCGCGCAGCAGCCCGACGCCAGTTCCTTGAGGATCGGGCAATCCGGGCGGTGATCACCGCTGCAGTGCTCGACCAGATCCTGCAGGGTGTCGCGCAACTCGCCGAGCTCGCGGATCTTCTGGTTCAACTCGTCGATGTGCTGACGCGCCAGTGCCTTCACATCGGCGCTCGCGCGCTGGCGATCCTGCCAGAGGGTCAGCAGCTTGCCGACCTCCTCCAGGGAAAAGCCCAGATCCCGCGAGCGCTT
This sequence comes from Pseudomonas sp. FR229a, assembly GCF_030209115.1. Taxonomy (NCBI): domain Bacteria; kingdom Pseudomonadati; phylum Pseudomonadota; class Gammaproteobacteria; order Pseudomonadales; family Pseudomonadaceae; genus Pseudomonas; species Pseudomonas sp. FR229a. Next base: position 20,855 of record NZ_JARVSP010000019.1, read on the forward strand.
GATAAACGCCAGCGTGTGCAGGTCATCGCTGCCGTATACGCGGTAACCGCTGTCGGTGCGATTGGCCGCCTTGAGCAGGCCGATCGACTCGTAATAGCGAATCATTTTTGCACTCAGGCCACTCTGCCGGGCCGCTTGGCCGATGTTCATCGGTGTTCCTCCAGGTCCTTGGGTTTCCAGGTTTTCAACAGTAGCGCATTGCTCACCACACTGACGCTGGACAGCGCCATCGCTGCACCCGCCAGCACCGGATTGAGGAAGCCGAACACCGCCAGCGGAATGCCGATCAGGTTGTAGACAAAGGCCCAGAACAGGTTCTGACGAATCTTCGCGTAGGTCTTGCGGCTGATCTCCAGTGCCGCGGGCACCAGTCGCGGGTCGCCGCGCATCAGGGTGATGCCGGCCGCATGCATGGCGACGTCGGTGCCGCCGCCCATGGCGATGCCGATGTCTGCGGCGGCGAGCGCCGGGGCGTCGTTGATGCCGTCGCCGACCATGGCGACCACACCGGTTTTCTTCAGCTCGGCGACGGTCGCGGCCTTGTCCGCCGGCAGCACTTCGGCGTGAACATTGCGGATGCCCAGCGCTTCGGCCACCACGCGCGCGCTGCCACGGTTGTCGCCGGTCAGCAGATGGCTGTGGATATCTCTGGCGGCGAGTTGTTGCACCGCTTGCAGGGAGCCGGGTTTCAGCGTGTCACCGAAGGCGAACAGACCGAGGACACGTGTTTCAGGACTTTGCTCGATCAACCACGACAATGTGCGGCCTTCACTTTCCCAAGCCTCGGCGGATGCGCTCAATTCACCGGCATTCAAAGCGCTTTCATCGAGCATCCGCCGATTACCCAGCGCCAAGCGCCGGCCATCCAGCGTGCCGGCAATGCCGCGTCCGGTCAGCGACTGGCTGTCGCTGACATCGGGCACGTTCAAGCCGCGTTCGGCGGCGGCATCCAGCACCGCTTTGGCCAAGGGGTGCTCGCTGCCGCGCTGCAACGCGCCGGCCAGTCTCAGCAGGTTGTTTTCGTCTCCATCGATCGCATTGAAGTGGGCGATCTGCGGTGTCCCCGAGGTCAGCGTGCCGGTCTTGTCGAACACCACAGTGCTGACTTCATGGGCGCGCTCCAGCGCTTCGGCGTCCTTGATCAGAATGCCGTGGCGCGCGGCGACGCCGGTGCCGGCCATGATCGCCGTCGGGGTGGCAAGGCCGAGGGCGCACGGGCAGGCGATCACCAGCACGGCGACGGCATTGATCAATGCGGTTTCCAGCGGGGCGCCATACAGCCACCAGCCGATCACCGTGGCCAGGGCGATCAGCAACACGGTCGGCACGAAAATCCGGCTGACCTTGTCCACCAGTTTCTGGATCGGCGCTTTCGCCGCTTGTGCGTCTTCGACCAGACGAATGATCCGCGCCAGCACGGTTTCCGCACCGAGCGCCTGGGTGCGCACCAGCAAACGACCCTCGCCATTGATCGCGCCGCCGGTGACCTTGTCGCCCGGCTGTTTCGGCACCGGCAGGCTTTCGCCGCTGATCAGCGCTTCGTCGGCGTGGCTCTGGCCGTCGACGACTTCGCCATCCACCGGGAAGCGTTCGCCGGGTTTGACCAGCACCAGATCGTCGAGGCGCAGGGCGCTGATGGCAACGTCCTGCTCACGGCCATCGACCACTTGAATCGCCCGCTCCGGCCGCAGTGCTTCAAGAGCGCGAATGGCGCTGGCGGTCTGGCGTTTGGCGCGGCTCTCGAGGTATTTGCCGAGCAGCACCAGGGCGATGACCACGGCCGAGGCTTCGAAGTACAGATGCGGCATGCGTCCGGCGGCCGTCGCCCATTCATACACGCTCAGCCCATAACCGGCGCTGGTACCGAGGGCGACGAGCAGATCCATATTGCCGGCACCGGCGCGCACGGCTTTCCACGCCGCGACATAAAAGCGTGCGCCGAAGACGAATTGCACGGGTGTGGCGAGGGCGAATTGCGCCCAGGCCGGAAGCATCCAGTGAATGCCGAACGGCTGCAGCAACATCGGCAACACCAGCGGCAGCGCGAGGGCGATCGCACAGATCAGTGCCCAGCGCTCGCGGTGCAGGCGTTTTTGCTGGTCGTCGGATCGCGGCCCTTCGGCTCGCCAGACGCTGGCCGAATAACCGGCCCTGCTCACCGCATCGAGCAGGGGCTGCGCATCGACCTGACCGAGCAGTTCGATATGCGCACGTTCGTTGGCCAGATTGACGCTGACACTGTTCACGCCGGGGACTTTGCTCAGGGCTCGCTCGACGCGACCGACGCAGGACGCGCAGGTCATGCCGACGATGCTTAGCTCAAGGGTTTGCCGGGGCACGCTGTAACCGGCGCGCTCCACGGCTTGCATCAGCGCCGGCAGGCTGTCGCCGGGCGCCTGCACTCGAGCCTGCTCGGTGGCGAGGTTGACGCTGACGGCGCTGGCGCCGCTGACTTTGCGCAGAGCCCGCTCGACACGCCCGGCGCAACTGGCGCAGGTCATGCCGGCAATCGGCAGATCGAAAGTGATGGATTCGGACATCGGTCGCGCTCCCTGTAGTGGATGCCTACAGGATCAACCTTGCCATGCGGGCAAGGTCAAGCACCATTCTTGAGGGAGCGCGCCTGCTCGCGAATGCGGTGCATCATTCAGCAATCATGTTGACTGACCCGGCGCTTTCGCGAGCAGGCGCGCTCCCACAGGTCGGGTATTGGCTCAGTAACCCAGGCCCGCCGGCTTCAGGTACACGCCTTCAGCATTCATCGCCAGGCGGAACTTCAGCACATCCCCGGCATGCAGCACGACCTCCTGCGAACCCGGCGCCAGCATGCCGGGATTGCAACCCGGTGCCTGCCCCGGTAGCAGCTTCAAGCGCAGCGAAACCTTGCCCGGCGGCAGGTTGAACGAAGTGCTCTGCTCCTGAAACAGTCGCGCCGAGAGCTGGTCCTGGATGTACACGCCGATCTCGCACGAGGTCGCGACTTCGAGGCGCTCGCGGGAAATGATCAGTACCGCGTAATCCTCGCCGGCGGCTTGCACCTGCGGGACGGCGGTGAAAAGGCTGAGCAAGCCAAACAGGCTCAAAGATGACCAGCGCATGGCTGAATCTCCTGAATTTCAGTCATTGATGCACGCAGCTTGGCCGAGCGCGGCGCCGATTGCCAGCCCGGCAGTTTTCCGCAGAACTTGACCTTGCCATCGTGGCAAGCTTGAAACTGCCGGCAACCTCACTCAAAGGAGTCTTCCCATGCAAGTGTTCAACGTTCAAGGCATGTCCTGCGGTCATTGCGTCAAAGCTATCACCCAAGCGGTGCAGGCCATGGATCCGGCGGCCAGCGTGCGGGTCGACTTGGCAGCCAAAGAAGTCGGCGTCGAAAGCGCGCTGAATACCGATCAGGTCATCGAAGCGATTCGCGAAGAAGGTTATGAGGTGAAGCTCGTCTGAAATTGATCGTTAGCGAGCTATCGGAATGTTCAAGGCGTCCGGGCACGGCTAGACTGTCGGGCTGCGACTTGCCCACCTGGATGCCTGATGAATTTCCGTACCATTTTGATACTCGGCGCCTTGAGCGCCTTCGGTCCTTTGGCGATCGACTTCTATTTACCCGCGTTTCCGGCGATGGCCCTGGCGTTCGGCACCGATGAGCAGCATGTTCAGCTGACGCTGGCGGCGTACTTCCTCGGCCTGTCACTCGGCCAACTGGCGTACGGGCCGATTTCCGATCGTTTCGGCCGGCGGCTTCCACTGCTCAGCGGCGTCGCCCTGTTCACCCTGGCGTCATTGGCCTGCGCCTACGCGCCGAGTCTGGAATGGCTGATCGGCGCGCGTTTCGTCCAGGCATTGGGCGGTTGCGCAGGCATGGTGATTTCCCGTGCGGTGGTTGCCGACAAGTGCGACGCAGTGGGCTCGGCGAAGGTCTTTTCCCAACTGATGCTGGTGATGGGCCTGGCGCCGATTCTGGCGCCGATGCTTGGCGGTCTGCTGGTCAACACCACGGGTTGGCAGTCGATCTTTCTGGTGCTCACCGGGTTCAGTGCGGCGGCGGGCCTGGCGGTGGCGTTGGGGCTGCCGGAAAGCATGCCGGCCCACGTGCCGCGCCAGCCGCTGTCCGGCGCATTGCGCCAGTACGCGCGACTGGTCAAGGATTCGGTCTACCTCGGCCATGCCCTGACCGGTGGCATCGCCATCGCCGGGATGTTCGCCTACATCGCCGGCTCACCATTTGTGTTCATCAAGCTCTACGGCGTACCGGCCGAGCATTTCGGCTGGCTGTTCGGCACCAACGCGGCAGGCTTCATTCTGGTGGCGCAGGTCAATGCGCGGCTGCTGGCCAAACGTGGCCCGGCGTTTTTGCTGGTGCGCGCCGTGTGGGTGTACTTCCTCGCCGGACTGACCTTGCTGGCGGTCAGCGCAATGCGTCCTGATGCCCTGTGGCCGCTGCTGATTCCGCTGTTCATCTGCATCGCCAGCCTCGGTTGCATCATTCCCAACGCTTCGGCCTGCGCGATGAACGGTCAGGGCGCCCGTGCCGGCAGCGCTTCGGCGATGCTCGGTTGCCTGCAATTCAGCATCGCCGCCGGGGCAGCTGCATTGGTGGGTGTGTTGCACGATGGCAGCGCCGTGCCGATGGCCATGGTCATCAGCCTGTGTGGTTTGCTGGTGGTGAGCGTCGCGCTGCTCACCCGGCGTCTGCAGAATGCCCGGGCGCTGGCGCAAGCCCAAGCCCAAGCCTAGAGGCTTGAAAACTCAGCCAGCGGCACGCTGCTGGCTGGGTTCGGGGATCCGGTGGGGCGCGCAGAGCCGCGCTTCGAGGGTGCGCGTGAAGGCCAAAGCTTCGGCTTCACTGCGAAAGGTCACGACATGCTGGTCCAGACGTACCTGCCACTGACACTTCGCCACTTCTTTTATCAGGATCTTCATTGCTGACCTCCCTTGCGTAAAAGATGTATCGCAGAGGCTTCGATTGTAGACCCCTATATCCGCGCAATTGTGACAAGGGTCAGGCAACTGACTGACGGCAAAAAGCCCCGCAACCGCTCTGGGATCACGAGCGACTGCGGGGCTTTTATTGTTTAGAAACCTTCTAAAACAATTTTCCCCTTGGCCTTGCCGCTTTCCAGCAGCTCATGGGCGCGCCGCAGGTTGGCCGCGTTGATCACGCCGAAGTGCTCGCCCAGGGTGGTTTTCAAAGTCCCGGCGTCAATCAGCTCGGCGACGCGGTTGAGCAGCTTGTGCTGTTCGATCATGTCTGGCGTTTCGAACAGCGAACGGGTGTACATGAACTCCCAGTGCAGCGACAGGCTCTTGCGCTTGAGGAGGCTGATGTCGAGCGACTTCGGATCGTCGATCAGCGCCAGTTTGCCTTGCGGCGCGAGGGCTTCGACCAGTTGCGCGAGATGCTGATCGGTCTGGGTCAGGCTGGCGACATGGGTCACGCTGTCGATGCCGGCGCGTTTCAACTCTTCGCTCAGGGGCTGGCTGTGATCGATGACCAGATCGGCACCGAGTTCACTGACCCACTCACGGGTTTGTGGGCGGGAAGCGGTGCCGATGACTTTCAGGCCGGTCAACTGCCTGGCCAGTTGAGTAAGGATCGAGCCGACGCCCCCCGCCGCACCGACGATCAGCAGGCTCTGGCCTTGATCGGTGTTGCCTTCGCTGATCTGCAGGCGCTCGAAGAGCAATTCCCAAGCAGTGATCGCGGTCAGCGGCAGCGCGGCGGCTTCGGCAAAACCGAGGGACTTTGGCATATGGCCGACGATGCGCTCATCGACCACGTGCAGTTCGCTGTTGCCACCGGCCCGGGCAATCGAACCTGCGTAGAACACCTTGTCACCGGCCTTGAACAGGGTGACGTCGCTGCCGACCGCCTTGACCACACCGGCAACGTCCCAGCCCAGCACTTTCGCCGCGCCGTTTTCCGGCGCCGCGTTCTGCCGCACTTTGGTGTCGACCGGGTTGACCGAGATGGCTTTGACCTCCACCAACAGGTCGCGCGGGCCGGCGACCGGCTCTGGCAGTTCAATGTCCTGCAGAGACTTGGTGTCGCTGATCGGCAGGGACGCGTAATAGGCGATGGCTTTCATGGATGGCTCCGTACAGGTGATAGAAGAAGAAAATCGGGATGAATTCGATGGAGGCCATCATTGGCTATTTCTCTGCGCGATAAAAGCGGCTAAAAGAGCAGGCTCTTTCAATATTTTTTTGATAATCGAGGCTGTGCATGCTGCGTTTTGATGACTTGCAGTTGTTTGTCCGCGCGGCGGATCTGGGCAGCCTGTCGGCGGCGGCGCGGGGGATGGACATGTCGGCGGCGGTGGCCAGTGCGGCGTTGAAGCGCATCGAGCAGCAACTGGGCGCACGCCTGCTGGCGCGTTCGACCCGCAGCCTGCGTCTGACCGCCGAAGGTGAAGGCTTCCTCGAATACGCCCGCGCCGCCCTGAGCAATCTCGACGAAGGCCGCCGCCTGCTGGCCAGCGGGCAGGATCAGGTCAGCGGGATCCTGCAGCTTTCGGCGCCCTCGGACTTCGGTCGCAATCTGCTGCTGCCGTGGCTCGACGCGTTCCAGCGGGAACACCCGAAACTGACGGTGCGCCTGCTGCTGGGTGACCGCATCGCCGATCTGTTCCGGCAACCGGTGGACATCGCCTTGCGCTATGGCGAGCCGGAAGATTCCAGCCTGATTGCCTTGCCCATCGCGCCACACAATCGCCGGGTGTTGTGCGCATCGCCCGATTATGTGGCCCGACACGGCGAGCCGCGCCAGCTCGAGCAACTGGCCCAGCACAACTGCCTGTTGTACATGCTCGGCAGCCGCGTTCACGACCACTGGAGTTTTCACGATGGCAGGCGCGACGTCAGCCTGACCGTCAGCGGCGATCGCTTCAGCGATGATGCCGACGTGGTGCGGTTATGGGCGCTGGCCGGTGCCGGGGTTGCCTATAAATCCTGGCTCGACGTGGGTACCGATGTGCTCGCCGGGCGCCTCAAGGTCCTGATGCCGGAACTGCTGTGTGAGCGCGCACCGCTGAATCTGTTGTGCGCCCATCGCGCACAATTGAGTAAGCCGGTGAACCTGCTGAGGGAGATGCTCGCCAGTCGATGCGCCGAATTGAGTAGTCAATTTCCCGCTTTCCACAAAGTTGATCATTAGTCGCAGGCAAATAGAGAAATTTCTGTCAGGAACAATCGCCACCTGCGCAGGCCCGGGCGCAGGACGTCTGGCGTAACCCGCTTATACTAGCGCCCGCCTCATGCCTGCACTGACACCCGGCGCGCAGACCCCGTAACGCGTTGCCGGCTTTTGGTGACGGTTGCAACTTCTGCTGCCAGGTTGTGTGCCGGAGCAGCTGGTGTCGGTGGCATCCCTTGCCCCGATCCAGGGCGATTTTCGCGTGTTGGCCGATCATCCGTTAGCGGCCAAGATGTCTCCGAGCGGTAGACGATACGATTCAACAGGGAGTGAACATATGGAACATGCACCGTGCATCAGCCAGATCGCGACATTGCTGGCCGACCCCAAGCGCAGCGCGATGATGTGGGCGTTGATGGATGGCTCGGCGCGGCAAGCCGAAGAGCTGGCGCTGCTGGCCGGGCTCTCGCCGTCGTCGGCCAGTGCGCATCTGGGGCGACTGTCCGCAGGTGGTCTGTTGAACGTCGAAATGCGTGGGCGCAAACGCTTCTTTCGCCTGGCGGCTCCGGAAGTCGGGGCGGCGATCGAGGCATTGGCCAGCGCAACCATTGCCAGCGCGCCACGGCAAATCCCCGCTGCGCTGAAACGCACCTCGACCATGGTCAGGCCGCAGGCGGCGCCGTCTTCGCTGTTGCGCGCGCGGTTCTGCGACGATCATCTGGGCGGCACCCTGGCAGCCGACCTGTATCAGCGCCTGCTCGATGCCGGCTGGATCGAACAGCTTGAGCAGCGGGTGGTAGTGACGCACAAGGGCTCGACCCGACTGGCCCAGCGCGGCGTGTTCATTCAGGCCCTGGCGCACCGCAACGTGCAGGTGGCCTGTGCCTGCCCGGACTGGAGCGAGCGCCGTCCGCACATGGGTGGCTCACTCGGCGCGGCGCTGTTGCAGTTGTTCATGCAGTCTGGCTGGCTGACCTTGCCCAACGACTCCCGCGCCTTGCAGTTGACCGCCACCGGCCAGCGCGAAATCCATCGCTTTGCCAAGGAAACCGAGCTGGAAGGAGCGTTCTAGAGCATTGCCCTGCAATGAGCTGAAGCGCAACGTCGTCTACGGCTGTGAACAGGTCGTATCCAGTACGGCCTCCGAATGACCATCACGCACACTCGATCCGGGGATTTTCCGGATGGGGGAGCGCAACATGAATACACAACGCTTTAGCGCGGCTGAGCGCCTGGAACGGCTGCCGGTCAGTGGTTATCACCGCGTCATTTTCATCATCATCGCCTTGGCATTTTTCTTCGATTCCATGGATCTGGCGATGATGACCTTCCTGCTCGGCTCGATCAAAGCCGAGTTCGGCCTGAGCAGTGCACAGGCGGGGCTGCTGGCCAGTTCGAGCTTTTTCGGCATGGTGCTGGGGGCGTCGTTGTCGGGGATGCTCGCCGACCGCTTCGGACGCAAACCGGTGTTTCAGTGGAGCATCGTGCTGTGGGGCGTGGCCAGTTACCTGTGTTCAACAGCGCAGACGGTGGAGACGCTGACGCTGTTCCGCATCCTGCTGGGAATCGGCATGGGCATGGAGTTTCCCATCGCGCAATCGATGCTGTCTGAGCTGATTCCGGCGCAGCGGCGCGGGCGCTACATCGCCCTGATGGACGGCTTCTGGCCGCTGGGGTTTGTCGCGGCTGGCGTGCTCTCGTACTTCCTGCTGCCGCTGATTGGCTGGCGCGATATCTTTCTGGTGCTGGCAGTGCCGGCGGTGTTCGTTCTGGCGATCCGCTTTTTCATTCCCGAGTCACCGCGCTGGCTGGAACAGGCCGGCCGCGACGCCGACGCGGACAAGGTGCTGGACGGCATCGAAGCGCGTGTGCGTGCTTCCATGGGCGGTGCAGCGTTGCCGGAACCGGTTCGTCTGCCGCGCACGGTGACGCCACCGGGCAATTTCTTCTCGGCACTCAAGCAGATCTGGTCGCCGCAATATCGCCAGCGCACGACGATGATCTGGAGCCTGTGGTTCTTTGCATTGCTGGGTTTCTACGGGCTGACTTCATGGCTCAGCGCATTGTTGCAGCAGTCGGGTTTCGCCGTGACGCAGTCGGTCTACTACACGGTGCTGATCTCGCTGGGCGGGATTCCCGGGTTCCTCATGGCGGCGTGGCTGGTTGAGCGTTGGGGGCGCAAACCGGTGTGCATCGTCACCTTGCTTGGCGGCGGGGTGATGGCGTTTCTGTATGGGCAGAGCGCGGTGTTCGGCGGCAACGTGGCGTTGCTGATCGGCACCGGGCTGTTGATGCAGTTCTTTCTGTTCGGCATGTGGGCGGTGCTCTATACCTACACGCCGGAGCTGTACCCGACGTCGGCACGGGCAACCGGCTCGGGATTCGCCTCGGCGATCGGCCGCGTCGGTTCGTTGCTCGGGCCACTGGTGACCGGACTGGTATTCCCGATTACCGGGCAGGGCGGAGTGTTCGCGCTGGGCGCGGCGTGCTTTGCGATAGCGGCGGGGGTGGTGTGGCTGTTCGGGATGGAGACGCGGGGCAAGACCCTTGAGGAGCTGACCGAAGCAGAAATTACTGGCTGAACACAGTCAAATTGTAGGAGTGAGCCTGCTCGCGATAGCGGAGTGTCAGATATGGATTTTCCAACTGACACTCCGCTATCGCGAGCAGGCTCACTCCTACATTGGTTTTGCGGTGTTGCTTATGGTTTTACCAACCGCGCATCCAGGCTGTTCTGCGCCAGGCGCCTGGCCTGATCCTGGGTCATGCCCAGATGTTCGTGCAACGCGTGGAAATTCTCGGTCACGTACCCGCCGAAATACGCCGGGTCGTCGGAGTTCACCGTGACCTTCACGCCGCGCTCGAGCATGTCGAGGATGTTGTGCTGCGACATGTGATCGAATACGCAGAGCTTGGTGTTCGACAGCGGGCACACCGTCAGCGGGATCTGCTCGTCAATGATCCGCTGCATCAGACGCTCATCTTCGATGGCGCGTACGCCATGGTCGATGCGCTGGATTTTCAGCAGATCGATGGCTTCCCAGATGTACTCCGGCGGGCCTTCTTCGCCGGCGTGGGCAACGGTGAGGAAGCCTTCGTCGCGGGCGCGATCAAAGACGCGCTTGAATTTGCTCGGCGGGTGGCCCATCTCTGAACTGTCGAGACCGACTGCGACAAACGCATCACGGAACGGCAGCGCCTGATCGAGGGTTTTCTGTGCTTCGTCTTCGCTGAGATGGCGCAGGAAGCTGAGGATCAGACCGCTGCTGATGCCCAGTTGCGTCTCGCCATCCTTGAGGGCAGCGGCGATGCCATTGAGCACCACCTCAAACGGGATACCCCGATCGGTGTGGGTCTGCGGATCGAAGAACGGTTCGGTATGAATCACGTTCTGCGCCTTGCAGCGCAGCAGGTAGGCCCAGGTCAGGTCGTAGAAATCCTGCGAGGTGCGCAGCACATCGGCGCCCTGGTAATACAGGTCGAGAAATTCCTGCAGATTGTTGAAGGCGTACGCCTTGCGCAGGGTTTCCACGTCGCTCCACGGCAGGGCGATCTTGTTGCGCTCGGCCAGGGCGAACAGCAATTCAGGCTCCAGCGAACCTTCCAGATGCAGGTGCAGTTCGGCTTTGGGCAGGGCGTTGAGCCAGTCGTACATAGTCTTTTCTCATCAGGTGCAATGCCGGCATTCTACAGAGGCTGGCCGCAACAATTGGCAAAACCTGACCAGGTGATCGATCAGACAGCCTCTTGCTCGCGGCGATAGGCGTAGGTATCGGCGAAGCGCGATAGCAGGAATTCAGCACAGGTGGTCGTCGGATATTTCGCCGGATGCTGCGCGTCCTGACAACCGGGCAGGCATTCGATGCGCGTGTCCGGGTGCGGTTCGGCGAAGAACGGCATCGAATAGCGATCCACGCCCAGCGGGCTGATCACCCGGTGCGGGGTCGAGCGATAACGGTCGTTGCTCCAGCGCGCCATCATGTCGCCGAGGTTGACCACGAACGTGCCGTCAATCGGTGGCGCGTCGATCCATTTACCGTTGACGTTCTTCACCTGCAAGCCACCGGCGCTGTCCTGGTAGAGCAAAGTGATGCAGCCGTAATCGGTGTGGGCGCCGGCACCTTGCTGCTCGGCGGAACTGGCGGTGTGGCGCGGCGGGTAATGGATCATGCGCAACACGCTGACCGGCTCGACGAAGCGCGTGTCGAAGAAATCGCGCTCGATGCCCAGCGCAATGGTCATCGCCCGCAACAGGGTTTGCGCCAGCGCCTGCATGTCGAGGTAATGCTGCTCCATCAGCGATTCCCAGCCGGGTTGCGTCGGATGGCGATTGGGGCCGCGCAAGGGTTTTTCCGCGAGCACCTCGGGATGCTCGGCCGGCAGGTGCAGGCCCATGTCGAAGGTTTCTTTGAGATCGCTGGGTTTGTCCGGGTCCAGTTGCTCGGTGGCAATCGCACCGTACCCGCGATGGTGGCGGGTCTGGGTGATATCGATCTGGAGTTTTTCCGCGGCGGGCAGGGCGAAGAAACGCTGGGCGTGATCGAGCAGGGCGTCGATGCGCCGTGGGGAAACCGGATGGCCCTTGATATAGAAAAAGCCCCACTCGCGACAGGCGTGGTCGATCTGCTCGGCCACGGCGGGCCAAGCGTTTTCGTCGGTGCTGTAGAGCGGGCTGATGTCGATGATGGGGAGCTGATCCATACACAATCCTTGAGGACACAGAAGATCAAATGTAGGAGTGAGCCTGCTCGCGATAGCGGTGTACCAGGCAACACATTTGCTGAATGAAACACCGCTATCGCGAGCAGGCTCACTCCTACAGGGGATGGTGGTGGGGCTGGGACTACTTCGGCATTTCGGCCTTCATGCCTTCAACGTAGTAATTCATCGACGCCAGTTCCGCGTTGGTGGCACTCACGCCTGCGGGGATTTTTTCGGCGCCGGCCTGATCCTTGATCGGCCCGGTAAACGGCTGCAATGCGCCGCTCTTGATGTCGGCAATCAACTGCTCGGCCTCGGCTTTTACCGGCGCCGGCACCAGGTCGCTGATCGGCAGTTCCACCGTGCCTTCCTTCAACCCGCCCCAGTAATCCTGGGATTTCCAGGTGTGATCGATCACCCCTTGCGTTGCCTGAATGTAGTGCGGCGCCCAGTCGTTGACGATTGAGGTCAGCACTGCTTTCGGTCCGAAGTGGGCCATGTCCGAGGCGTAACCCACGGCATACACGCCGCGTCGCTCGGCAGCCTGGATCGGCGCCGGGCTGTCGGTGTGCTGGAACACCACGTCGACGCCCTGGTCGATCAGCGCGTTGGCGGCATCGGCTTCCTTGCCCGGATCGAACCACGAGTTGACCCAGACCACTTTGATTTCGGTGCCAGGGTTGTACTTGTTCAACGCCAGCTGAATGGCGTTGATGTCGCGGATCACTTCCGGAATCGGGAACGAGGCGACGTAGCCGATCTTCCTGGTCTTGGTCATCTTCGCCGCGAGGAATCCGCTGACGTAACGGCCCTCGTAAGTGCGCGCGAGATAGGTGCCGAGATTCTTGTCCTGCTTGTAGCCGGTGGCGTGTTCGAACGTCACCTTGGGAAATTGCTTGGCGACTTTCACCGTCGGGTTCATGTAGCCAAATGACGTGGTGAAGATCAGATCGTATTTGTCCTTGGCCATGTTGCGGATCACCCGCTCGGCGTCGGCGCCTTCGGCGACGTTTTCCACGTAGTTGGTGGTGATCTGCGTGCCGAATTTCTCCGCCAGCGCCTTGCGCCCCTGTTCGTGCTGATACGTCCAGCCGTGGTCACCGATCGGGCCGATGTAGACGAAACCGACCTTCAGCGGATCGGCAGCGCTGGCGCTCAGGCTGATTCCCAGACCGATGGCGGCGTACAGCAGTTTGTGCAGCAGACGTATTGGCATGAACCCGAACCCCGTTTTGTTGTGTGTGTTCGGGGTCAATGCAAATTGCTGACCAACAGGACAACAAACTTTCGAGAACCGCGTGATGGCTATCGCGAGCAGGCTCACTCCTACAGGGGAATGCATTTCAACTGTAGGAGTGAGCCTGCTCGCGATAGGGCCCTCAAGGCCAATAAAGGTGCACCTGACGAAGCACCGCCATGGGTTGGTGCGCGAAGATGTAACGAAACGTTAGCGCCGCCTGGCAGTCAGTAGCTTCATCAGCTCTTTTCGGCAAAAGGCCCGTCATGCTCTCGATCCTCAAACAAGAAAGCTTCCTGCTGCTGGCAGTCCTTGCCGCCTGCGTCGCTTATCCACTGGAACACTGGCTGCTGCACAGCGGCCAGATCGTCGCGCTGGTCGGCGGTCTGCTGCTGATCGCCTTCATCGTCGCCGCTTCGATGCGCGTCGCTCATCACGCCGAACTGCTCGCGGAAAAGGTTGGCGATCCCTACGGCACGATGATCCTCACGCTCTCGGCGGTGCTGGTCGAAGTGGTGATCCTGGCGATCATGATGAGCAACGAAGCCTCGGCGACCCTGGTGCGCGACACGATTTATTCGGCGGTGATGCTCGACATCAACGGCATCCTCGGCCTTGCCGCATTGATGGGCGGGATCAAACACGGCGAGCAGTCCTACAACGACGATTCGGCGCGCAGTTACAGTGTGATGATCCTCACTGCGATGGGCGTGTCGATGGTGGTGCCGGAGTTCATTCCCCAGGCCAACTGGAAGATTTATTCGGCGTTCACCATCGGCGCGATGGTGGTGCTCTATGCGTTGTTCCTGCGCATGCAGGTCGGCCCGCACAGTTACTTTTTCAGCTACAGCTACCCGGACAAACGCCGCCGCAAGGAGCCGGTCGAGCAGGAGCCGAAACCGGTCAGCCTGGCGTTGTCGATCGGCATTCTGGTGTCGGGAGTGGTGATCATCGGCGCGCTGGCCGAGGTCATGTCGAAGACGCTTGATCTGGGTCTGGAAGGCACGGGCGCGCCGCCGGTGATCACGGCGATTCTGGTGGCGGCGATTTCGGCAGCGCCGGAGATTCTGACCGCATTGCGTGCCGCACTGGCGAACCGTATGCAGTCGGTGGTCAACATCGCGATGGGTGCGTCACTGTCGACAGTAATCCTCACCGTGCCGGTCATGGAAGCAATGGCGCTGTACACCGGCCAGCCATTTCAAATGGCGATGACCCCGGTGCAGACAGTGATGATCTTCATTACCCTGATCGTCAGCGCGATCAACCTCAATGACGGCGAGACCAATGCCATCGAGGGCATGACGCACTTTGTGCTGTTTGCGACCTTTATCATGCTGTCGCTACTAGGCCTTTAGGGCTGGCAGATACCCACGTGGGAGCGAGCCTGCTCGCGAAAGCGGTGTGTCATCCAACAAACATGTTGTCTGACACTCCCTCTTCGCGAGCAGGCTCGCTCCCACAGTTTTGAACGACGGTGAGTCAGGTCCCGGCGATCAACTGGCGAGCCGCCTGACTGTGATCGGCAATCAGACCTTTCAGGTCCAGCCCTTCAACCTGGCCATCGACCACACGCCACTTGCCCCCGATCATCACTCGATCGGCCCGATCGGCACCGCACAGCAGCAACGCTGAAATCGGATCATGGCTACCGGAGAAGCGCAGTTCATCGAGCTTGAACAACGCCAGATCCGCCTGTTTGCCCACGGCGATTTCGCCGATGTCGCTACGGCCGAGCAGGCTCGCCGAACCTTTGGTCGCCCAGCCCAGCACGCGCTCCGGGGTGATTTTTTCGGCGCCGTAACGCAGGCGCTGGATGTACAGAGCCTGACGCGCTTCGAGGATCATGTTCGAAGCATCGTTGGACGCTGAACCGTCCACACCGAGACCGAACAGCGCGCCGGCGTCGGTCAGCTCGATGCTCGGGCAGATGCCGGAAGCCAGGCGCATGTTCGAGCTTGGGCAATGGCAGATACCGGTGCCGGCCTGGCCGAGGCGGGCGATTTCGTCGGGGTTGAAATGGATGCCGTGGGCCAGCCAGGTACGCGGGCCGAGCCAGCCGACGCTGTCCAGATAATCGACGGTGCGCAGGCCGAAGCGCTGCAGGCAGAAGTCTTCTTCATCGAGGGTTTCTGCCAGGTGGGTGTGCAGACGCACGTCGAGCTTGTTCGCCAGATCAGCGCTGGCCGACATGATTTCCGGGGTCACCGAAAATGGCGAACACGGCGCCAGGGCGATCTGGATCTGCGCGCCGTCGCCACGCTCGTGGTACTCGTGAATCAGCCGCTGACTGTCGTCGAGAATCACCTGACCTTCCTGCACCGTTTGTTGCGGAGGCAGGCCGCCGTCCTTCTCGCCGAGGCTCATCGAACCGCGCGTGAGCATGGCGCGCATGCCCAGTTCGCGCACCGTTTCGACCTGCACGTCGATGGCGTTTTCCAGACCGTCCGGGAACAGATAGTGATGGTCGGCAGCAGTGGTGCAGCCTGAGAGCAGCAATTCGGCCAGCGCCACTTTGGTTGCGAGGGCGAGTTTTTCCGGCGTCAGACGCGCCCATACCGGGTACAGGGTTTTCAGCCACGGAAACAACGGCTGATTGACCACCGGCGCCCAGGCGCGGGTCAGGGTTTGATAGAAATGATGGTGAGTGTTGATCAGGCCCGGCAGGATCACATGCTCGCGGGCATCGAACACTTCATTGCACGGCGCCGACGGCTGCTGACCGGCAGCGAGCACTTCGACGATGACACCATCTTGCACGACAAGACCGCCACGGGCGTCGAGTTCGTTGGAGGTGAAAATGGCGAGGGGATTTTTTAACCAGGTACGGGTCGCAGGCATTGTGGCCGGCTCCTCTGAAAGTTGGGTTCAGGGTTGCCAGCTCAGTGTTGCCCTGTCTGCTGATCCAGGGTCGCCGCGAAGGACGAGGCGCGCAGTTTCAAACAAATCGCCGCATCGGGCAAGCCCAACCCGACCGGACACCACGGTCCCGTGTAGGAGCTGCCGAAGGCTGCGATCTTTTGATCTTGATCTTGATCTTGAAAATCAAAAGATCGCAGCCTTCGGCAGCTCCTACACAGGAGATTTGTAGACTTACCAGGGAATGGTTTCACCCTTGTAATTGACGAAGTGATGCCCGCCCTTGCCGGTAAACGCATTGACCTGATCGATCAGCCCGCGTGTGCTGGTCTCGACATCGAGATCGGCGCCTTCGCCGCCCATGTCGGTCTTCACCCAGCCCGGGTGCAGCGACAGCACGGTGAGTTTCTGCTCGCCCAGTTGCGTGACGAAACTGTTGGTCATCGAATTGAGAGCTGCCTTGCTCGCCTTGTACAGCGCAAGTTCCGGCGCGTCGGGCATGGTCACGCTGCCGAGCACCGAACTCATGAACGCCAGCACGCCGCTGCCGTCGCGGATCTGCCCGACGAAGCGCTGAGCCAGATTGATCGGCGCCACTGCGTTGGTGAAAAACAGCTGGCCGACCTCGGCCAGGGTCGCGCCGCCCGGGGTCTGCACGTCCGGGCCTTTGACCCCGGCGTTGACGAACAACAGATCGAATGTTTCGCCCTTGAGTTTCTGGCTCAAGGCGATCACCGCTTGCTGATCGTCCATGTCGAGCTTCTCGATGCGCACATCACCCAGCGCTTGCAGCGCCTCGGCCTTCTGCGGATTGCGCACGGTGGCGGTCACTTGCCAGCCGTCGCCCAGCAACGTCTTCACCAGCCCGAGGCCCAAGCCCCGAGAGGCGCCGATGATCAGTGCGTTTTTTGCCTGAGACATGATGGGGTTTCCTTGAAAGTCAGCGTTCAGGATTCAATGGACACGCCTGACCGAGCCGGAGTTTCAGCTCCTGGCGCAGGGTGTCGAGTTCGCTCATGCGGGTTTCAATCAATTGCAGTTTGTCGCGCAGCAATTGCGCCACGGCATTTCCCGGGTCGGGGGCATGCCAGAGGGCGGCGACACTGTTGCCGATCTCGCCCAAGCTAAAGCCAAGGCGTTGCGCGGTTTTGATATAGAGCACCAGTTGCAGCATCTCCGGCGGATAGTCGCGATAGCCGTTGGCGCTGCGTTGTGCCGCGATCAGCCCGCGCTGCTCGTAGAAGCGCAAGGTGTCACGACTGACGGCGCTGGCCCGGGCTAATTCACCGATG
Organism: Pseudomonas sp. FR229a; assembly: GCF_030209115.1. NCBI lineage: Bacteria > Pseudomonadati > Pseudomonadota > Gammaproteobacteria > Pseudomonadales > Pseudomonadaceae > Pseudomonas > Pseudomonas sp. FR229a. Next base: position 38,076 of record NZ_JARVSP010000019.1, read on the forward strand.
CGCATGCTGGATCTCAAAGGAGGTATTGACCTTGGAGCATACCCCAGGCTTTACCGTGCGTGCTCCCCGAATTTTTGGAGCTGGAACGATGTGGACGGCAACGCAATATCGCAACGTGGTGCGCGGCAGCGCCTGGTATGACCTGATCGTCACGGCAGCGTTTGTCACGCCGTGGAGTTTTGCGCTTGTGCATCAGTTGCTGACGGCACTGAACTGGCCGGGAGAACTACCGGCGTTTCAACCGCTGCATATGTTGATGGCGAATCTGTTGGGCTCGGTGGTGTGCGTTTGGGCGGTGCTGCGGATTCGTGATCCGCAGGCGCTGTATGGACGTTATGACGCGGTGGCGCGGTTTCTGTTTGCGGCGTGGCAGGGGTATGCCCTGTTGCATGGGGCCAGTTCGATTCTTGTGGTTTTTCTTGTCTTTGAACTGGCGTGGGGTGTGGTTCAGGCACTCCCCATATGTGGCGAGGGAGCCTGCTCCCGCTCGGCTGCGCAGCAGTCGTAAAGCCTGAGTGCGAGATCGTCCAGGCTCACTGTTGATGGCCGCTTCGCGCCCCAGCGGGAGCAAGCACCCTCGCCACAGTTCCTGTGTATGCCTAATGCCCCGCCTGCCAAGGCTGCCCCAACGAAACCGGCGCATACAACCGCGTCCGCACGGCATCGCGGGACAACAACACCAGCACCACAATCGTCGCCACATACGGCAGCATCGCCAGCAGGCTCGACGGAATCGCCAGCCCCAACCCCTGTGCCACCAGGTGCAGGATGCTGGCGAGGCCGAACAGATACGCCCCGAGCAACAAACGCCAGACCCGCCAACTGGCAAATACCACGAGCGCCAGGGCGATCCAGCCGCGTCCGGCGGTCATGTTTTCTGCCCACATCGGTGTGTAGGCCAGCGACAGATACGCCCCGGCCAGCCCGGCCATGGCTCCGCCAAACAACACCGCCAACGTGCGCACGGTCAGCACCGGCAAGCCCATCGCACTCGCTGCATCGGGGTTTTCACCGACCGCTTGAATGATCAGCCCGACACGACTTCTGATGATCACCCACGCCACCAGCGCAAACAGCGCGAACGACAGATACACCAGCAAGTCCTGAGCAAACAGCATCCGCCCGATCAGCGGAATCTCACTCAGATACGGAATCGCCAAAGGCTCGAAACCCGCCAGCGGTTTACCGACCCAGGCCGCGCCGACGAAGGTCGAAAGTCCGACACCGAAAATCGTCAACGCCAACCCGGTCGCCACCTGATTGGCGTTGAACACCAGCGCGACCAGAGCAAACAGTGACGACAACAACATCCCGGCCAACATCGCCAACAGCACGCCGAGCCACAGGTTGCCGCTGTTCAGCGCGACGATGAATCCGATCACCGCGCCAAACAGCATCATGCCTTCCTGACCCAGATTGAGGACGCCGCTCTTCTCGCAGATCAATTCACCCAATGCCACCAGCAGCAGCGGCGTGCCGCAGCGGACCATGGCGTAGAAAATATTGCTCAACAGATCGATGTCCATCACAGCGCTCCGGCGGTTACGGCAGGGGTCGAGGCGCGCCGGGTCCAGCGCAGTTTCAGGCGTGGCCGATAGAGAATCAGCACGTCACAGGCGAGCAGGAAAAACAGCATCATGCCCTGGAACAACTGGGTGATTGCCTGCGGCAGATTGAGCGACATCTGCGCACTCTCGCCGCCGATGTACAGCAGTGCCATCAGCAGGCTCGAGCACAGAATGCCGAGCGGATTGAGGCGCCCGAGAAACGCCACGGTGATCGCCGCGTAGCCATAACCCGGCGACACCTGCGGCACCAGTTGGCCGATCGGCCCGGTCACTTCGCAGACACCCGCAAGCCCGGCCAGACCACCGCTGATCAACAACGCCAGCCAGATCAGACGCTTCTCGCGAAAGCCGACGAAGCCTGCCGCACGCTTGTCCAGACCCAGCACTTTGATCTGGAAACCGATAAAGCTTTTCTGCAGCAACACCCACACCGCGACCAGCGCGAGCAGGGCGAAATACACCCCGGCATGAACCCGCCCGTCCTCCAGCAGCAGCGGCAAACGACTGGCATCGCCGAACATCGCCGACTCGGGGAAATTGAAGCCCGCCGGATCCTTCAAAGGCCCGTGCACGCAGAACAGCAGCAGGTTCAATGCGATGTAGTTGAGCATGATGCTGGTGAGGATTTCGTTGGCGTTGAAGCGTGTGCGCAGCCACGCGGTAAGCCCGGCCCATGCGGCACCGGCAAAGGTGCCGGTCAGCAGAATCAGCACCAGCGCCCAACGACTTTGCACATCGATAATGTTCACCGCCACAGCACTGCCGGCCAGCGCGCCGAGGAGCAACTGGCCTTCGGCGCCGATGTTCCAGATCCGTGCCTGATAGGCCACGGCCAGTCCCAGTGCGCAGAGCAGAATCGGCAGCGCCTTGACCAGTAATTCGGACACACCATACAGATCGCTGAGCGGTGCAATCAGCAGCGTGTGCAAGGTTTGCAATGGATCGTGGCCCAGCGCGATGAACAACAGCGAGCCGCAGCCGAGAGTCAGCACCGCCGCCAATAACGGCGAGCACCACAGCATCAGGCGCGATTGCTGACCACGGGGTTCGAGAGAAAGCAGCATGGTTGAAACTCCGTTAAACCGAGGCGGCGCAGGGTGAGTGATCGAACTGGCCAGCCATCCACGCGCCGACATCGCTCAGTTGTGTCGCGCAGGTGTCTTGCAGCGCCGACAGACGCCCGCTGCACAGCGCGCCGAGGCGATCGCTGATCTGGAGCAGTTCATCGAGGTCTTCGGAAATCACCAGGATCGCCGCGCCGGCATCGCGCAGGGCGATCAAGGCGCGATGGATGGTCGCGGCGGCGCCGACGTCGACGCCCCAGGTCGGGTGCGCGGCGATCAGTAATTTCGGCTGCTGAAGGATCTCCCGACCAAGGATGAATTTCTGCAGGTTGCCGCCGGAGAGGCTGCGCGCGGCGGTTTGCGTGCCTGGAGTTTTAACGCCGAAACGCTGGATGATCTGTTGCGCGAGGGCTTCGACTTTGCCGCGTTGAATCAGCCCGTGGCTGACCAGGCCTTGCTGGAAAGCGCTGAGCAGGGCGTTATCGGCCAGACTCAACTCCGGCACCGCGCCGTGGCCGAGTCGGTCGGCGGGGACGAAGGCCAGGCCCAGTTTGCGCCGCGCATCCGGGCGCAGATCAGCGACGTTGCGCTCAGCGAAGCGAAGGGTCGCCGCTTGCGCACGAGGCAAGGGCTGTTCGCCGCTGAGCAGGGCGAGCAACTCGTCCTGCCCATTGCCAGCGACCCCGGCGATGCCGACGATTTCACCGCTGCGTACTTGCAAGTCGATGTCGTGCAGCGAGCAACCAAACGGATCCGGATTGTGCCAACTCAACCCGTCAACCTGTAGAAAAGTCGCGCCACCGCTGACCTTCGGATAGTCGCCAATCAACGCCGCCGCTTCGCCGACCATCAGTTGCGCCAATTGCTGATCCGAACATTGCGCCGGCAGGCAATGCCCGGCAACCCGACCGCCGCGCAGCACCGTGGCGTTGTGGCACAAGGCGCGCACTTCACCGAGCTTGTGGCTGATAAACAGAATGCTGCAGCCCTCGGCGGCCAGGCGACGCAGGGTGATGAACAATTCGTCAGCCTCTTGCGGCGTCAGCACCGAGGTCGGCTCATCGAGAATCAACAGGCGGATGTCCTGCATCAGGCAACGAATGATTTCTACCCGCTGCCGCTCGCCAATCGACAGGCTGTGGACAAGTCGCTCCGGTTCCAGCGCCATGCCATAACGCCGTGATACTTCGCGAATCTTCGGCTCCAGTTGCTTGGGCGTGCCCGCCGCCGCGCCCATCGCCAAGGCAATGTTCTGCGCGACGCTGAGGGTTTCGAACAGCGAGAAATGCTGGAACACCATGCCAATGCCCAACTGCCGCGCCTGCGCCGGATTGCGGATCTGCACGCGCTGCCCCTGCCAGAGCATTTCACCGCTATCGCACTGGGTGACACCGTAAATGATCTTCATCAACGTACTTTTGCCCGCGCCGTTTTCCCCGAGCAGGGCATGGATTTCACCCGGCGCGATGCTCAGGTCGATGGCATCGTTGGCCAGGCAACCGGGGTAGCGTTTGCTGATCTGGCGCAGCTGCAGGCGCGGTGGGGAAGGGGCGATGGACATGGCAGGCTCGACTGACTTGGACTTGTGCCTGTGGATAAAGCAATTTCCTGGCCATTGAGTCAGGAACGCTTTGCGCATCCGCCCGCAGGCACCGATGACAGCGCATCGGCGCTCTTTTTGACATGCTCCGAGGCACCAATTCAGCGCAAAGCCGTTGATCAGGCTCCAGTTTTGCTCGCGTCAGGTTGGTTAAAAAACGAGCAATTGTCCCTGGGCTAGGCAAATCCAGCGCCTGCGGCGGTCATGAACGGCTTATCCACAGGTTGCTCCACAGTAATTGTGCGCAAGCGTTGAGGCCGGGCATAAGCACTGCACTGCTTTCTTCTAATGGTGATAAACGACAGTAACTGTTTGTTTTTACGGTGGATTTCCGTTTCGTCGGATCAATTGAACGAAAAGTGAACAAATCGCGCAAAGCCGCATGACAGAAGGGTTACAGCGGTATGTACTCAGGTTATCCACAGTCGGGTGCACAGCAGGTGTGGGCAACTTGCTAATTGGGGAATGCCCTAAAAGATCGCAGCCTTCGGCAGCTCCTACAGTTGGAATGCGGGACCCCCGTAGGAGCTGCCGAAGGCTGCGATCTTTTGATCTTCTCAACGCTGCAACAGAATCCGCCCACGACTCAGATCAGCCAACTGGCTCTGCAGCAATTCAATCTGCGCCTCACCCACCGCCAACCTCAACTCAACGCCATTGGCGGTAAAGTTTTCCTCCACCACCAACCCACCCAGGTCCGCCACGCGCAACTTCACCAGTGCCAATTCGGCAAATCCGCAGGCGCAGCTCAGGGGCACGCGGCTGATCAATTCGACTTTTTCCGCCGCTTGCAGGCACTTGTTGGCGCCGCCGCCATAGGCTCGGGCCAGGCCGCCAGTGCCCAATTGGATGCCGCCGTACCAGCGGATCACCAGGACTGCGACCTGATCGCAGTCCTGGGCTTCGATCGCTGCCAGAATAGGGCGCCCGGCGGTGCCGCCCGGTTCGCCGTCGTCAGTGCTGCGATACTGCGCCCCGAGTTTCCACGCCCAGCAATTGTGCGTGGCGTTCAAATCGCTGTGCTGCTCGAAAAATGCCTGCGCGTCGGCGGGGCTGCCGATCGGCGTCGCCAGGGTGATGAAGCGGCTTTTGCGAATCTCTTCGCGGTACTCGCAAAGACCGCTGAGGGTGAAAGGCATAAACGTCTTATAGAGAAGGAGTGAGGCCGCAGCCTTTGAGAATGATGCGGATCAGGTTGTTGCCGGCGTCTTCCATGTCCTGCTTGGTCAACTTGCTGCGCCCGGTGACCCGGCAGATCTGCGTGGCGAAGTCGGCATAGTGCTGCGTGCTGCCCCACAGCAGGAAGATCAGATGCACCGGATCGACCGGGTCCATTTTGCCTGCATCGATCCACGCCTGAAACACCGCCGCGCGCCCGGTGAACCAGGCGCGGTAATCCTGATTGAAATATTCACTCAGGCATTCGCCGCCACTGATCACTTCCATGGCGAATATCCGCGAGGCCTGGGGCTGGCGCCGGGAGAACTCCATCTTCGCGCGGATGTAGCGGGTCAGCGCTTCGGCCGGATCATCCTCGGCGGTGAGGGTGTTGAAGGTGCTGTCCCACAACTCGATGATGTTGCTCAGCACCGCCACATACAAACCGAGTTTGTTGGTGAAGTAGTAATGCAGGTTGGCCTTGGGCAACCCGGCATTCTGCGCGATGGTGTTCATGCTGGTGCCTTTGAACCCGTGACGGGCGAACTCGTCTTCGGCGGCTTTGAGAATGGTCTCTTCGTTCTTCTGACGAATGCGGCTGGCGGGTTTGCCGCCGTGGGCTGGGACTTCAAAGGTCATAGGCACTTCCGGGATTGTCTGTGGGTGCAACCAGTTGCGTTGATAGCGCACCCACAGGCATCCGACAAGTCCTTGCGCGGAAAAACAGTTACGCCTGTTCGATCTTGTTCAATGGCGCGGGGCTTTTGGCCGCCGCAGTTTTGCCTTCCGGCAACAGCAGACACAGGAAGATTGCCGTCAGCCCGCCGCTGGTGATCGCCGAGTCGAACAGGTTCTGCACCAGTTTCGGCAGCAGGTGCAGCAGGTTCGGTTGCGCAGCGATGCCGAGGCCAACGCCGAACGAAGTGGCGATGATCAGCATGCTGCGCCGGTCCAGCGGTGACTGCGCGAGAATGCGCACGCCCGCCGCCGCCACCGCGCCGAACATCACCAGCGTCGCACCGCCCAGCACCGGTTTCGGTATCTGTTGCAGCACCGCGCCGATCATCGGGAACAGGCCGAGGCAGAACAGGATCGCGCCGATGTACAGGCCGACGTAGCGGCTGGCGACGCCCGTCAGCTGAATCACACCGTTGTTCTGGGCGAAGGTCGTGTTGGGGAACGCGCTGAAGGTCGCCGCGATCATGCAGCTCACACCGTCACCGAGCACGCCGCCACGCAGGCGACTTATATAAGAAGGGCCGCTGATGGGCTGGCGGGCGAGCATGCAATTGGCGGTGAGGTCACCGACGGTTTCGAGGGTGCTTATCAGATAAATCAGCGCGACCGGCAGGAAAGCTGTCCAGTCGAAGTTGAATCCGAACTTGAACGGCGTAGGAAAACTCACCAGCGGCAAGTCAGGCAATGGCTGCGGCAGCAATTTCCCGCTGAGCCACGCCGCGAGACTGCCGAGCACCAGTCCGATGATGATCGCCGACAGCCTTACCCACGGCGTGTTCGAGCGGTTGAGCAGAATGATCGTCAGCAGCACAAATACGCCCAGGGCGAGATTGCCCGGCGCGCCGAAGTCCGGCGCATTGAAGCCGCCACCCAGATCGGTAATGCCGACCTTGATCAGGCTTATGCCGATCAGCGTGATCACAATACCGGTCACCAGGGGGGTCACCACTCGGCGCAACTGGCCGATGAAACGGCTGAGCACGATTTGTACGATCGCGCCGAAAAAGCACACGCCGAAAATCATCGCCAGAATATCTTCAGGGCTGCCGCCGCGTTGCTTGACCAGAAACCCGGCGGATAGCACCGCGCCGAGAAAAGCGAAACTGGTGCCTTGCAGGCAGATCATCCCCGCGCCAATGCCGAATGGCCGCCGCGCCTGGATAAAGGTGCCGGCACCCGAAACCATCAGCGCCATGCTGATCAGATACGGCAGATGCGCCGTCAGCCCGAGCGCCGAGCCGATGACCAGCGGCGGGGTGATGATGCCGACGAAACTGGCGAGCACGTGTTGCAACGCGGCGAGGATCGCGGCGAGTGGTTTGGGACGGTCGTTGAGGCCGTAGATCAGTTCACTGGACGAATCGGAATCTGGCTGCATGGCGCTGGGCTTCTTCAAGGATCGGATTTGATCCTGCTCTGCAAAAAGCTGTCCACTTGCTCAACTTATTCTCTCTGTAGGAGCTGCCGAAGGCTGCGATCCCTTGATCTTGCTGTACTTCACCAATGTTGCGGTCCCTATCAACGCGTAGCCGCCAGACTCTCCAAAAAGCTTTCCAGCACCAAATGAGGGCGCCGCCCCTTGCGCGTGACCGATGCCAGACTCAAATCATAAAAACGCGTGTCAGCCTTGAGCGCACGCAACCGCCCTTGCTGCACCCAAAGGCTGGCGTAGTGATCCGGCAGATAACCGATATAGCGCCCGGTCAGAATCAGAAACGCCATGCCCTCTCGATCCGACGCACTGGCGGTGCAATTGAGCGCCTGATAATGCGCCTGAATTTCTGCTGGCAACCGGAAGGTCGGCGCAATCGCGTCCTGGCTGTCGAGACGTTGATCCTCGAGCTGTTTATCGTCGACATAAAACAGCGGATGCCCCACCGCGCAATAAAGCAGCGAACGCTCGCTGTACAACGGCTGATATTCCAGTCCCGACAGCGCACTGGCCTGCGGCACCACGCCGACGTGCAAACGTCCGTCGAGCACACCTTGTTCGACTTCGTTTGGCGCAATCATGCGAATCTGGATCTGTACATCCGGCCCACGCTCCTTCAGTTGCGCGAGGGCGTGGGTGATGCGCATGTGCGGCAGGGTGACGAGGTTGTCGGTCAGGCCAATGATCAATTCACCCCGCAGGTGTTGGTGCAGGCCGTTGACCTCGGTGCGGAAACTTTCCAGCGCACTCAAAAGCTGCAGTGCCGACTGATACACCTCGCGACCTTCCTCGGTCAGGGAAAACCCGGCCCGCCCGCGTTGGCACAAGCGCAGGCCAAGGCGCTGTTCCAGATCGCTCATCTGCTGGCTGATCGCCGAGCGTCCTATGCCGAGCACGGTTTCCGCTGCTGAGAAGCCGCCACATTCCACGACGCTGCGAAAAATCCGCAGCAGGCGTATATCAAAATCACTGACCTGGGCCAGCGGATCGGGGCGGCGGCTGCTCATTTATTGTTCTCTTTGTTTAGCAAAGATCTAACTGAAGGTTAGAAGAGTTGAATTTCACCGACTTTATCGCCGTGGCAATTTAGCTGCAACAACGCTTTCCCTCTCCCTGACGCTTATGCCCTGCGAGGTTTTGCCCGATGAACATGCCTGAAAACGCGCCGTCGCCACTGGCCAGCCAACTGAAGCTGGACGCGCACTGGATGCCGTACACCGCCAACCGCAACTTTCAGCGCGACCCGCGTCTGATCGTCGGCGCTGAAGGCAGCTGGCTGTTCGACGACAAGGGCCGCAAGATCTACGACTCCTTGTCCGGTCTGTGGACCTGCGGCGCCGGGCACACCCGCAAGGAAATTCAGGAAGCCGTTTCGAAACAACTGGGCACCCTCGATTACTCGCCGGGTTTCCAGTACGGTCATCCGTTGTCGTTCCAGCTGGCTGAGAAGATCACCGAGCTGACCCCGGGCAACTTGAACCATGTGTTCTTCACCGATTCGGGCTCCGAGTGCGCCGACACTGCGGTGAAAATGGTCCGTGCCTACTGGCGTCTGAAAGGTCAGGCGACCAAGACCAAAATGATCGGCCGTGCCCGTGGCTACCACGGCGTGAACATCGCCGGCACCAGCCTCGGGGGCGTCAACGGCAACCGCAAACTGTTCGGTCAGGCGATGATGGATGTCGATCACCTGCCGCACACACTGCTGGCGAGCAATGCCTTTTCCCGTGGCATGCCGGAGCAGGGCGGTATCGCCCTCGCCGATGAACTGCTGAAGTTGATCGAACTGCACGACGCTTCCAACATCGCTGCGGTGTTCGTTGAGCCGATGGCCGGGTCGGCTGGCGTACTGGTTCCGCCGCAGGGTTACCTCAAGCGTCTGCGCGAGATCTGCGATCAGCACAACATCCTGCTGGTGTTCGATGAAGTGATCACCGGTTTCGGTCGTACCGGCTCGATGTTCGGCGCCGACAGCTTCGGCGTGACCCCGGACCTGATGTGCATCGCCAAGCAAGTCACCAACGGCGCGATTCCAATGGGCGCGGTGATCGCCAGCTCCGAGATCTACCAGACCTTCATGAACCAGCCGACGCCGGAATACGCGGTGGAATTCCCTCACGGCTATACCTACTCGGCGCACCCGGTGGCGTGTGCCGCTGGCCTGGCGGCACTCGACCTGCTGCAGAAGGAAAACCTCGTGCAGAGCGTCGCCGAAGTCGCGCCGCATTTTGAAAACGCGCTGCATGGCCTGAAAGGCTCGAAGAACGTCATCGACATCCGTAACTACGGTCTGGCCGGCGCGATCCAGATTGCCGGGCGCGACGGCGACGCGATCGTGCGTCCTTTCGAAGCGGGCATGGCCTTGTGGAAAGCCGGGTTCTACGTACGCTTCGGCGGCGACACCCTGCAGTTCGGCCCAACCTTCAACAGCAAGCCGCAAGACCTCGATCGTCTGTTCGACGCGGTCGGCGAAGTGCTGAACAAGCTCGACTGATTTTCCTTCTATATATACCTACACAACCGGGCGCTCCTTTACGGGTGCCCGTGGACCAGAATTCAGGAGTGTTCGATGAGCGTTATCCCGCATTTGATCAATGGCGAACTGGTGACCGAAACCGGTCGCGCGGTGGATGTCTTCAACCCGTCGACCGGCCAGGCGATCCACAAACTGCCATTGGCCAGCCAGGCCACCATTCAGAAAGCCATCGATGCCGCCAAAGCCGCGTTTCCGGCATGGCGCAACACGCCACCGGTCAAGCGCGCGCAAGTGATGTTCCGTTTCAAGCAACTGCTGGAGCAGAACGAAGCACGCATCTCGCAACTGATCAGCGAAGAGCATGGCAAGACCCTGGAAGATGCGGCCGGTGAATTGAAGCGCGGTATCGAGAACGTCGAGTTCGCCTGCGCCGCCCCGGAAATCCTCAAGGGCGAGTACAGCCGCAACGTCGGCCCGAACATCGACGCCTGGTCGGACTTCCAGCCGTTGGGGATTGTTGCCGGTATCACTCCGTTCAACTTCCCGGCCATGGTGCCGCTGTGGATGTATCCGCTGGCGATCGTCTGCGGCAACTGCTTCATCCTCAAGCCATCCGAGCGCGATCCAAGCTCGACGCTGCTGATTGCTCAGTTGCTGCTGGAAGCCGGGTTGCCGAAAGGCGTGATGAGCGTGGTCCATGGCGACAAGACTGCGGTGGACGCGCTGATCGAAGCGCCGGAAGTCAAAGCGCTGAGTTTCGTCGGTTCGACACCGATTGCCGAATACATCTACGCCGAAGGCACCAAGCGCGGCAAGCGCGTGCAGGCACTGGGCGGCGCGAAGAACCATGCGGTGCTGATGCCGGACGCCGATCTGGACAACGCGGTGAGCGCACTGATGGGCGCGGCTTACGGCTCCTGCGGCGAACGCTGCATGGCGATTTCGGTAGCCGTGTGTGTTGGCGACCAGGTCGCGGACGCGCTGGTGGCGAAACTGGTCCCACAGATCAAGGCGCTGAAAATCGGTGCCGGTACGTCGTGCGGCCTGGACATGGGGCCGTTGGTTACCGGTCAGGCGCGTGACAAGGTCAGCGGGTACGTGGACGACGGTGTGGCGGCGGGCGCGACCCTGGTGGTCGATGGTCGTGGTCTGAGCGTGGCCGGTCATGAAGAAGGCTTCTTCCTCGGCGGCTGCCTGTTCGATAACGTCACCCCTGAGATGCGCATCTATAAAGAAGAAATCTTCGGACCGGTACTGTGCGTCGTTCGCGTCAACAGCCTGGAAGAGGCGATGCAACTGATCAACGATCACGAATACGGCAACGGCACCTGCATCTTCACCCGCGACGGCGAAGCGGCGCGGCTATTCTGCGACGAGATCGAAGTCGGTATGGTCGGCGTCAACGTACCGCTACCGGTGCCGGTGGCGTATCACAGTTTCGGCGGCTGGAAGCGTTCGCTGTTTGGCGACCTGCATGCGTATGGTCCGGATGGCGTACGCTTCTATACCCGTCGCAAGGCGATCACCCAGCGCTGGCCACAGCGTGCGAGCCATGAGGCGTCGCAGTTTGCATTCCCTAGCTTATAAGTAGCTGGAAGTGCAGAAGGCCGACCTCGCAGGTCGGCCTTCGCGTTTACGGGGCTTTTTTGACTGATATGACAGAAATATGAAAATAGGTGTTGACGGCAGATTCCAGAAGTCTATAATTCGCCCCACTTCCGGCGCAGTCGAAACGGAAAACTCCTTGAGATTC
>NZ_JARVSP010000028.1:0-48584 GCF_030209115.1 Pseudomonas sp. FR229a
ATCAAAAGCCCCTCACCCTAACCCTCTCCCAGAGGGAGAGGGGACTGATTGGGGGATGCTCAGGAGATGCATCGACCTGAGCGAATTCTGCCGAATCCAGAATCGATTTGGCGGGCTTCACCGAATCCATAATCGACTGGTTTTTTCAGGTCGGTGTATGGCGCCAGACACCTCGGTCGGCTCCCTCTCCCTCTGGGAGAGGGCTGGGGTGAGGGTTTGCTGTTAAAACTTCTCAATCGCTCGGAAATTCTGCTCGCGCACCACTTCTTTCGGCTTGTAAGCGCAATACCCCGGCCGCGGGCCGATTTTCGGGTGGTTGCGGCAGGTGTCCGGGCGCTTGTCATAAATGGTGCACAGGCGACTTTTACGATCGAGGTAATAGCAGTCGTTGTTGCTCATGCGCTGCAGGGTGAAGATCCCCGACTTCTGATTGAAGCGCTCGACCAGACCTTCCTTTTGCAGACGCTTGGCGATGTTCTTCGGCGGATCGCCCAGTTCGAACTCGTCGACCACACCGATGCGCACCAGATCCTTGATCTTGACCTCGACCGGCAGCGTGCAGCAGCTGGACATGCACGAGCCACACATCGGCGCAGAGTATTTGGCCCACGTATCGAGACGATCAATCTCGGCGGCGGCGATCAGGTTGGGCTTCATCATCGGGAGTTACCAGGGGTGTGTGCATCAGGGCGCGCGATCATACCGGGAGCGGTGGAATTTTGAACAACCTTTCGCCGGATATTTTCACCGCGATCGCATTTTGCCCGACAGGACGGCACGGCCCCTGCATTCATTGGCCCATCCGCCAAGGTTATGTCGCACCGGCGCACAGTCCGGGCAAATACTGCCGAACCAGAGCCGTAACCGCCGGTCAGACCGTCTAGGCTCAGAAATTTCCCGCTCGCTCGAGGTCCTGTTGATGACTCAAGAACCACTAGTTCGCGAAGCAGAGGTGGCCGCATTCCGCGACGCCGTCCTGACCAAACTCACCTATGCCGTGGGCAAAGACCCCGATCACGCCTTCGACCATGACTGGTTCGAAGCCATCGCTCTGGCGGCGCGTGATCACATGGTCGAACACTGGATGGACCACACCCGGCAGATCTACCGCAAAGGCCAGAAGCGCGTTTATTACCTCTCGCTGGAATTCCTGATCGGCCGCCTGCTCTACGACAGTCTGAGCAACCTCGGCCTGCTCGACGTCGCCCGTGAAGCGCTGACCGAACTGGGCGTCGACCTGGAGCGCATCCGCCTGCTGGAGCCCGACGCGGCGCTTGGTAACGGCGGCCTCGGTCGTCTGGCGGCGTGCTTCATGGAAAGCATGTCGACCCTCGGCATCGCCGGCCATGGCTATGGCATTCGTTATGAGCACGGCTTGTTCCGGCAGGCGATTGTCGATGGCTGGCAACAGGAACAGACCGAACACTGGCTGGATTTCGGCAACCCATGGGAGTTCGAACGGCCGGAAGTGGTGTACCCGATCGGTTTCGGCGGCAGCGTCGAAACCGTCACCGATGCCAACGGTAAAACCCGTCAGGTCTGGTCGCCGGCGGAAACCGTGCGTGCGATTGCCTACGACACGCCAGTGGTCGGCTGGCGCGGGGCGAGCGTCAACACCCTGCGTCTGTGGCGTGCCCGCGCCATGGAAGATCTGCACCTGGAGCGCTTCAACGCCGGTGACCACTTGGGCGCTGTGGCGGAAGTGGCCCGCGCCGAAAGTATCTCCCGTGTCCTCTACCCGGCAGACAGCACCGAAGCCGGCCAAGAGCTGCGTCTGCGCCAGGAATATTTCTTCGTTGCTGCTTCGCTGCAGGATCTGCTGCGCCGCCACCGCAATATGCACAGCTCGGTGCTGACCCTCGGTGATCACGCGGCGATCCAGCTCAACGACACTCACCCGTCGATCGCGGTGGCCGAACTGATGCGCCAACTGGTCGATGTCTACGACGTCGCATGGGACGCGGCGTGGCAAGTCACCGTCGATACTCTGTCGTACACCAACCACACGCTACTGCCGGAAGCGCTGGAAACCTGGCCGGTCGGCCTGATGGAGCGCATGCTGCCGCGGCACATGCAGATCATCTATCTGATCAACGCCCAGCACATCGACTCGCTGCGGGCCAAGGGCATTCACGACTTCGATGTATTGCGCGCCGTGTCGCTGATCGAAGAAGACAACGGCCGGCGGGTGCGCATGGGCAACCTCGCGTTCCTCGGTTCGCACAGCGTCAACGGCGTGTCCGGTCTGCATACGCAGCTGATGCGCAAAACCGTGTTCGCCGAACTGCACAAGCTCTATCCGGAGCGGATCAACAACAAAACCAACGGTATTACCTTCCGCCGCTGGCTGTATCAGGCCAACCCGGAACTGACCTCGATGCTGGTCGATGCCCTCGGCCCGGACGTGCTCGACCATCCCGAGGAGCGCCTGCTCGACCTTGAACCGTTCGCCGAGAAAACCGCGTTCCGCAAAGCCTTCGCCGAGCAGCGTTTGCACAGCAAGAAGGCGCTGGCCTATCTGATTCACGAGCGCCTGGGGATCGCAGTCAACCCGGCGGCGATGTTCGACGTGCAGGTCAAACGTATCCACGAATACAAACGCCAGTTGCTCAACCTGCTGCACACCGTGGCGCTGTACCAGGCGATTCGTGCCGAGCCGGAAGTCGACTGGGTGCCACGGGTGAAGATCTTCGCCGGTAAAGCGGCGGCGAGTTATCACCAGGCCAAACTGATCATCAAACTGACCAACGACATCGCTCGGGTGGTGAACAACGACCCGACCGTGCGCGGGCTGCTGAAAGTGGTGTTCCTGCCCAACTACAACGTCAGCCTGGCCGAGAGCATCATCCCGGCGGCGGACTTGTCCGAGCAGATTTCCACCGCCGGTTTCGAGGCGTCGGGCACCAGTAACATGAAGTTCGGCCTCAACGGCGCGCTGACCATCGGCACCCTCGACGGTGCCAACGTGGAAATGTGCGAGCGCATCGGAGCCGAGCACATGTTCATCTTCGGTCTCAGCGCGCAACAGGTTGAAGCGCGCAAGCAGAACCACGAGTTCAGCGCCGTGCCCGACATCGCCGCCTCGCATCGGTTGAACGATGTGCTGCAAGCGATTCGCAGCGGTGTGTTCTCGCCGGATGACACCTCGCGTTACACCGGCCTGATCGACTCGTTGATCGACTATGACCGCTTCCTGGTCTGCGCCGACTTCGACTCCTACTGGGAAGCGCAGAAGCGCGTCGATGCGCACTGGCATGACTCGCAGAACTGGTGGCGCTCGGCGGTGCTCAACACCTCGCGCATGGGCTGGTTCTCCTCGGACCGGACGATTCGCGAGTACGCCACGGATATCTGGAAAGCTTTGGAGTAACTTTCCCCGACAAATCTGCGCAAGGCCCGACGTTTGTTGGGCCGGATCGATATACTGAGCGCCGGTTACAAGGCATCAATCACCGCCGTACCCTGTGGGAGCGAGTCTGCTCGCGAAGCGATCGTCGACTTAAACAGAAATGTTGGCTGACAATCCGCCTTCGCGAGCAGGCTCGCTCCCACACGGTTTGTGCCTAGACTGAAGCCATCGCCGGACTCGCCTCGCCTCGGGGCTGCTTAGGGATATCGACCATGCAATGGATGTTCATGTTGATCGGGCTGGTGCTCGGTGGACTGTTTGACGAGTCATTCAGTGGCGCGCTGTTGGGGGCGCTGCTGGGACTGGTCATCGGCCAGACGCTACGCATTGCACGCCTTGGCGCGCAGGCGGCGGAGCAGCAGCGCCAACTCGAACAGGTGCGGGAAGCCTTGCAGGGCGTGGCTCAGCGGCTGTTTGTGCTGGAGGGCTCGCCCTCGCATGCGCCAACCCCGCCACCTGAAGTCGAGCCGGTCGCCGAACGCTTCGACGTGGCTGAGCAGGCCGCCCCGACCCCTGAGCTGATCTGGGAGCTGCCTCCCGAGCTCGAACCGATCCCAGCCGCCGCCCGCGAAACCAGTCAGCCGCTACCGGCTGATGTCTGGAGCGCCGAGCCGGCGCCTGCTGCCTCTCCGCAACAACCAGCCGAACCCCGTGGCCCTAACCTGATCGAACGCGGCATCAGCGCGGCGCGCAACTGGCTGTTCGGCGGCAATACCGTGCTGCGCGTCGGCGTGGTGCTGCTGTTTTTCGGTCTGGCGTTTTTGCTGCGTTACGCCACCGAAGGCATGGTGGTACCGATCGAGTTGCGTTACGCCGGGGTCGCGGCAGCGGCATTGGCCCTGCTGGCGCTGGGCTGGTGGCTGCGCCGGCGCAACAGCCACTATGCGTTGATGCTGCAAGGCACCGGGATCGCGGTGTTGTACCTGACGGTGTTTGCGGCGATGCGTCTGCATCCGTTGCTTGATCCCTCCGCCGCACTCGGCCTGCTGGTGGCCGTCACGGTGTTCTCGGCGATTCTGGCGATCACTCAGGATGCGCTGGGGCTGGCGGCAGCGGCGGCACTCGGCGGTTTCGCCGCGCCGATTCTGACGTCTACCGGCGAAGGCAATCACGTCGCGCTGTTCAGCTATTTCGCCTTGCTCAATGCCGGCATTCTCGCCATCGCCTGGTTCAAGGCCTGGCGCCTGCTCAACCTGATCGGCTTCGTCGGCACCTTCGGCATCGGTTTCGCCTGGGGCCTGCGTTCATACACCCCGGAACTGCTATGGAGCACCGAGCCGTTCCTGATTTTGTTTTTCCTCATGTACCTCGCCATTGGCCTGCTGTTCGCCCGGCGCAAATTGCGCGAGATGGCGGATGCCCCGGCGGATGCTGACCGTGAGGCGTTGCTGCAGTGGTCGGCACGCAAGGGCGATTACGTCGACGGAACGATGCTGTTCGGCCCGCCGATCATTGGCTTTGGTTTGCAGTTCGCGCTGGTCCAGCACCTCGAATTTGCCGCGGCTTTCAGCGCGTTGGCGCTGGGCATGATCTATATGGCGCTGGCCAGAGTGCTGATGGGCGGGCGGGCGATGCTGCTCGGTGAAACCTGCCTGGCCCTGGGGGTGATTTTTGCCAGCCTGGCGATTCCGCTGGGGCTCGATGCACGCTGGACGTCAGCGGCGTGGGCCGTCGAAGGCACGGGGATTTTCTGGCTGGGGTTGCGTCAGCATCGACCGTTCGCTCGGGCCTTTGCTTTGTTGTTGCAACTGGGATCGGCGTTGGCGTTTCTCGGTCAATTGCAGCTCGGCGAGAGCAGCCTGCTCGACGGCGCACCGCTGGGCGCGCTGATGCTCGGGATTGCGTTGCTGTTCAGCTTCCATCAATTGCGCAAAGCCACGCCGGAGCAAAGTTCGCCGTGGGAGCGCCAAGGTCTTCCGCTGCTGGCTTGTCTGGGCCTGACGTTCCTTTATCTGCTGGCACCGTTGTTCCTGTTCATCCAGGGCACGGCGATCAGTTGGGCCCTGGCCGGGTTGGCGACATTATTTGTCGGGCTGCGGATTCAATCGCGCACGTTCCTGTTTACCGCGTTCGCCGTGCAGTTGCTGGGCGGCGCGTTGTTCCTGTTGCGGCTGCAAGGCGCCGGTGAAGATTCGGCGGCGGTATTGAGCGCGGGCTGGAGTGGTTTGCTCAGTGCGTCCTTGATCGGTCTGGCGTTGATCGCCGGCATGCTCCTGGCGGCGCGGGATGAAATGGTGCGCGGCGATGTGCGCCTGCTGCGTGGCTTGTCGGTGGTGCTGCTGGCCGGGCTGGTGCTGATCAATCTGGCGGTGCTCTTTGTCTTGCCGTGGCAGACCGCGAGTGCGGTGTGGGCGGCCAGCGGCTTGCTGATCATCTGGCTGAGCCTGTACCTGCAGCAGCGTCTGAGTTTCGTCTTCGGGTTGCTGTTGCAGGTGATCGGCGGCGCCGCGTTTTTGCTCGCCGGTCCGGAATTGCTCGGGCCATTGTCCAGCGAAGGCCTACGGCCTCTGGGCCATTGCGGCTTCTGGACGCCGCTGGTGCTCGGGCTGGCGGCGCTGATCGGCGCGTGGCGCCTGCAACTGGGCAACCCTGCCAGTGCTTTCGATGCGTTGAGTTTGCAACGCTTGTCGCAAGTGCTGCTGGTCTGGGGCGCCGCGTGGTGGGCGCTGGCGTGGATCAGCGAAGTGCTGCGGTTTGCTTCGCCGAATCTGCAGGGCACGTTGTTGCTGTTGGTGGCGGCGATCAGTGTGGCGCTGTGGACGCTGTTGTCGTTGCGTCTGAGATGGCCGGCGCTGGGTTTGCTCTGCACCTTGCTGATTCCGGCGGCGGCGCTGGTCTTGCTCGGTGCGTGGCATGCGCGTTATCACCCGGCCGCCGACTTCGGCTGGCTGGCGTGGCCGCTGCTGTTCGCGGTGCATTTCTTCAGCCTGCGCCGCCTGGCGTCGATGTTGCCGGCGCGTGCGTTGAGCGCGGCCCATGTGCTGGGTTGCTGGCTGCTGATCGGCGTGCTGGCGCTGGAGTTGCGTTACGGCCTGCTGCTGATGTCCGAGCAATACAACGCCTGGCGCTGGCTGGGCTGGGCGATTCTGCCGAGCGTTTATCTGTTGCTGATGGCGGCACCGCGCGACTGGCCGTGGCCGGTCGCCGCGTTCACCCGCGAGTACCGCTTGTATGCGGCGGCACCGTTGGCGGTGCTGATGCTGGCGTGGTTCTGGCTGGCCAATGGCGTCAGCGATGGTAATCCCGAACCGTTGCCCTACGTGCCGCTGCTCAACCCATTGGAGTTGGGGCTGCTGTTTGCGTTGTTCGGTGTTTATGTCTGGTCGCGCAGCGCCGTTACGCAGTTGTCGGTCCGCCAGGATTACGCCGACCACGCCACGCAACTGATCGCCGGGGTCTCGCTGTTCGCTTTCTGTACCGCGCTGGTCACTCGCGCTGCGCATCACTGGGCCGGCATTCCGTTCGAGCTTGATCAACTGCTCGCTTCGATGCTGGTGCAGGCCGGTCTGTCGATCGTCTGGACGTTGATGGCGCTGGGGCTGATGATCGGCGGCCATCTGCGCCATCGCCGCGAAGTGTGGCTGATCGGCGCGGCCCTGATTGCGCTGGTGGTGGCCAAACTGATTTTTGTCGAACTGAGCAACCGTGGCGGCCTCGCCCGGATCGTCTCGTTTATCGGTGTTGGCGTGTTGCTGCTGGTGGTCGGCTACTTTGCACCGCTGCCGCCCAAACGCGTCGAGGCTGAACCGGCGGCGGACAAACCCGCGCCGGAAACCGAAGGAGTTGCATCTTGAGTCGCATGCTGAATCTGGGGTGGTTGGCGCTGGGCGTGGTGATGGTGGCCGGCGCTCAGGAAAAACCGGCGGACTTCGCCTCGCAGGTGCCATTGTCGGTGAGTGGCAACGGCCCGTGGTATCGCCTCGACCTGCCGCTGAGTGCGCAATTGCAGGCGCGCCAGACCGATCTCAGCGACCTGCGCGTATTCAACGCTGCCGGCGAAGCGCAGGCTTACGCCTTGGCTCGCGAGTCGGCGCAGACCCGCGACGACGGCAAGCTGCACGAGGTCAAGTGGTTCCCGCTGTACAACGCCGCCGACGCCAGCGAGCGTGCGCCGAATGTGCGCGTGCAGTCGACCACCAACGGCACGCTGGTGGAAGTGCAGCCGTCCTCGCAACTGGAAGCGGGCGAAGAAGTGCTGCGCGGCTGGTTGCTCGATGCCAGCGCGATCAAGGCGCCGTTGCAGCAACTCATCCTCGACTGGACCAGCGAACGCGACGGTTTCCAGCGTTTCAGCATCGAGGCCAGCGACGATCTGCAGCACTGGCAATCCTGGGGCGAGGGCCAGGTGGCACGCCTGACCTTTTCCGATGAGCGCATCGAACAGCACGAAGTAACCCTTCCGCGACAGACTGCGCGCTATGTGCGCCTGCTGTGGGAGTCGCCGGGCTCGGCACCGATCCTCACCTCGGCGCAACTGAAAAGCAACGACCCGCGCAACCTGCCGCTGCCCTTGGTCTGGTCGCCAAACGTGGCCGGCAGCAGCGCCAAATCAGGGGAATACAGCTGGCAGCTGCCGATGGGGCTGAATGTGGAGCGGGTGCAGGTGGAGCTGAAACAGCCGAACAGCCTGGCGCCGGTCACGTTGGCTGGCCGGCGCGAAAGCAACTTGCCCTGGCAGACAATCAGCAGTGGCTTGCTGTATCGCCTGACCCAGAACAATCAGGACGTGGTGCAGAACGAAATCGCGCTTTCCGGGCAGACCGTGCAGCAACTCAAGCTGACGGTGGATGAGCGCGGCGGCGGTCTGGGTGAGCAGGCGCCGGACCTGAAATATGCGGTGCGCGCCACGCAGGTGATTTTCCTCGCCCGGGGCGAAGGGCCGTACAGCCTGGCGCTGGGCAACTCCAATGTGAGAGCGGCGAACCTGCCGCTGGCAACGCTTATTCCGGATTTCAAACCGCAGATGCTGGCCACGCTGGGCAAGGCCACGGTGCAAGACGAGGCGCTGGTTACGCAGACCTCGACGGCGACGACGGCTGCGGTGGCCGGGACCAACTGGAAGAAGATCGGCTTGTGGGCGGTGTTGCTGCTCAGCGTGGTGTTTCTCGGGGCGATGGCGTTCAGCCTGTTGCGCAAGCCCCCGACCAGCACCTGACAAGGCGGATGCTGCGCATCCGATCGCGAGCAGGCTCACTCCTACAATGGACCGCATTTCCCCTGTAGGAGTGAGCCTGCTCGCGATAGCGGTCTGCCTGCCGACAAAAATCCTGAAACCGTCGCTTCGCCTAACCACCACCCGGCCCATTTCCAACTACGCTCAATCCGACACCTGAACTCTCCACCGACAATCACGTCTCATACAGGCAAATAAACCCAGGCGCACGTTAGCCGGCGTCTTTGCTCGCTAGGTTTTCAGACTCCCTGTAAACTGCGCGGGTTTTCCGCCCCCCATTCCACCGGAGCCGTCCATGTCCCGCGTTACCTTGAGTCGCTATTTGATTGAGCAGACCCGCAGCAACAACACTCCTGCCGATCTGCGCTTTTTGATCGAAGTGGTGGCGCGTGCCTGCAAGGAGATCAGCCACGCCGTATCCAAAGGCGCCCTTGGTGGTGTTCTGGGCAGCATGGGCACCGAGAACGTACAAGGCGAAGTGCAGAAGAAGCTCGACGTGCTGTCGAACGAAATCCTCCTTGAAGCCAACGAATGGGGCGGTCACCTGGCCGGCATGGCGTCCGAAGAAATGGACAATGCCTACCAGATCCCGGGCAAATATCCGAAGGGCGCCTATCTGCTGGTATTCGACCCACTGGACGGCTCGTCGAACATCGACATCAATGCCCCGGTTGGCACGATCTTCTCGGTATTGCGTTGCCCGAACGAATACCTCAGCCAGAACGAGCCGCTGAACGAAAAAGCTTTCCTGCAGCCAGGCACCCAGCAAGTGGCCGCCGGCTACGCGATCTACGGCCCGCAGACCATGCTGGTGCTGACCTTGGGCGACGGCGTCAAAGGCTTCACCCTGGATCGTGAAATGGGCAGCTTCGTCCTCACTCACGAAGACATCACCATTCCTGAAACCACTCAGGAATTCGCCATCAATATGTCCAACCAGCGTCACTGGGAAGCCCCGGTGCAGCGCTACGTCGGTGAACTGCTGGCCGGTGAAGAAGGCCCGTTGAAGAAGAACTACAACATGCGCTGGGTCGCGGCGATGGTCGCCGACGTGCATCGCATCCTGACCCGTGGCGGTCTGTTCATGTACCCGCGCGACAGCCGCGAGCCGTCCAAGCCGGGCAAGCTGCGCCTGATGTACGAAGCCAACCCGATGTCGTTCCTCGTTGAGCAAGCCGGCGGCGCGTCCACCGACGGTCATCAGCGCATTCTCGACATCCAGCCGGAAGGCCTGCACCAGCGCGTTGCGGTATTCCTCGGCTCGAAAGAAGAAGTCGCCCGCGCCACGGCCTACCACAAGGAATAAACCATGCACGCGCCCTGGCAGCCGTTGCTCGACTGGTGGTTCGGACACGCCGAATCAGCCAGCGCAGTAGCGGCCGAAAAGGGCAAGTTGTGGTTCGGTAAGCGAAACAGCCAGGACCTCGAAGCGCAGACGCGTTTCGGGGTCTTTGTCGATCAGGCCCTGGCCGGTGAATTGACCGAGTGGACGCAATGTCCCGAAGGTTGGCTGGCGGTTGTGCTGTTGCTCGATCAACTGCCGCGCATGATCTATCGCGACACCCCCAAAGCATTTTCCGGCGATTTACGTGCGCAGAAGCTTGTCGCGCAGGGCGTTTCGGCGGATTTTGATCGGCAGTTGAAGCCGGTTCAGCGCGTGTTCATTTATCTGGTGTTCGAACACTGCGAAAACCTCGCGGTGCAGAACGAAGCCGTATCGCGCTTCATGGCGCTGCTGGCTGAACAGCCGGAGGCGGAGCGCGCGGTGTTTGCCGATAACCTGGATTATGCCGAGCGGCATCGGAAGGTGATTGCGCAGTTTGGAAGGTTTCCGCATCGCAATGCGGTGTTGGGGCGGGAGTCTACGGATGGAGAGTTGGTATTTCTTTCCAAACCCGGGTCGCGGTTCTGACCGCAGAAAAGATCGCAGCCTTCGGCAGCTCCTACATGAGTAAAGCATTCATTCTGTAGGAGCTGCCGAAGGCTGCGATCTTTTGATCTTTATATACGGAAGCTACCAACCAGTTGCTTGAGACGTGCCGCCTGCTGCTCCAGATCCGAACACGCGCGCAACGTCGCCTGCAAGTTTTCCACGCCTTCCTGATTCAGTGTGTTGATCTCGTTGATATCAACGTTGATCGACTCGACCACGGCCGTTTGTTCCTCGGTCGCAGTGGCTACCGACTGGTTCATGCCGTCGATTTCGCCGATGCGCTGGGTCACGCTGCCCAGACGCTCGCCGGCCTGGTTGGCGATGCCGACGCTGCTTTCACTCTCGCGCTGGCTCTCGGTCATGATGGTCACCGCCTGGCGTGCGCCGACTTGCAGCTCTTCGATCATCTTCTGCACTTGCTGCGCCGAGTCCTGGGTGCGATGCGCGAGGTTGCGCACCTCGTCGGCCACCACGGCGAAACCGCGCCCAGCCTCACCGGCACGCGCAGCTTCGATGGCGGCGTTGAGTGCGAGCAGATTGGTCTGCTGGGAAATGCTGGTGATCACTTCGAGAATCTGGCCGATGTTCACCGTGTTGCTATTCAGCGTTTCGATGTTGCCACAGGAATCGCTGATCTTCGCCGACAGTTGCTGCATGGCTTGAATGGTTTTATCCACAACCTGCTGGCCGTCGACCGCAAGGCTGCGCGCATCGCTGGAATGCTGCGAGGCGAGGGCGGCGTTCTGTGCGATTTCCTGGGCGGCAGCGCCGAGCTGATTGATCGCGGCGGCGACGCTGTTGGTACGGTTGGCCTGCTGGTCGGAGTTGTACATCGAGGAGTTCGAGGCGGCGACCACGCGCAGGGCGACTTCGTTGACCTGGCCGGTGGCCGAGGACACTTCGCGGATCGAGGTGTGAATGCGTTCGACGAAGCGGTTGAACGAAGTGCCCAGTGCGCCGAATTCATCGTTGCCGTGGATCACCAGACGTTTGGTCAGGTCGCCTTCGCCTTCAGCGATGTCATGCATCGCACGGCCCATGGTCAGCAGCGGCTGCATCAGCACGCGAATGAGCATGCCGAGCAGGCCGATGATGATCAGCACGGCGATCACCATGGCGATCAGCGCCGAGGTGCGGAATTCGCTGAGCATAGAGAACGCGGTGTCTTTGTCGAGCACCAGCGCCACGTACCAGTCGGCCGACGGCACGCCGTTGACGCGAGTGAAGGAAATCAACTGGGTCTTGCCATCAAACTCGACTTCTTTCAGGCCCGGACTGACTTGAGGCGCACCGTTCGGATAGGCCTCGGCGAGGGTTTTGAGCACCAGTTTGCTGTCCGGGTGAATCAGGATCTTGCCTTCGGCGCTGACGATGAACGCGTGCCCGTGGCCGCCGAAGTTCAGCGAGTTGATGATTGCGCTGACACTGGTCAGGTCGATGTCAGCACCGGCGACGCCGAGCATCTGGCCCTGGCGCTGCACCGGCGTCGCTACTGTAATGACCAGTTTGCCCGACGAAGCGGCGATATACGGTTCGGTGACGATAGTCTGTTGCGCGCTGTTCGCCGCTTTGTACCAGCCACGCGCACGTGGATCGTAATCCGGCGCGCGGTTGCCGGCGGGCACGGAAAACATCACGCCGTCAGCGCCACCGAAATAGCTGAGCTGGAAATTGCCGGTGTAGGCGGGCAGGTCGATGATGCGTTTGAGGCTGGCGGGGGCATTGCCGTCAACGGCGACTTGCTGCGACAGCGATTGCAGCAATTGAATGCGGCTTTCCAGCCAGGTCTGGATGTTGCTGGTGGTCAGGCTTCCCAGTTCCTGCATGGTGGCTTCGGTGCTGCTGCTCAAGGCCTGACGCTGGCGATAGTCGTTGAACAAGATGAAACAGGCGAACGCAACGGCCACTACGAGGGCGGCAGCCAGCAGGATCTTGTGGCTGAATTTCATGTTTCTGGTCATCGAATGAACTACCGCGAAGGGGCTGGTCAGGAAAGGGCGGCAATTTGCCATATTCGGCAGCGTTGCGCTGCTCTTATTTCGACCGCGGCGCGCCAAAGATTAGGCGCTTGCGGGGAAAGTCGACGAAATGCTCGACAGTTTCACAAAGTTTTTGATTTACCGACAAAAGCCGGACGGGCGGGCTGATAAATAGGCGTTCGGCCACGGAACCAGATGACACTTTTCTCTTCTAAGCTTCTGGTTGGCACCATGCCATCCCCCCTCGTTCCAGGAGTTTCACCATGTCGCTGCGATCTATCGCCCTGCTGTCGTTTTGCGTGCTGTTGGCCGCATGCAGCAAGGTCAATCAGGAAAACTACTCGAAGCTCTCGGCCGGCATGGCCAAGTCCGACGTGGAAACCCTTCTCGGCAAGCCCACCGATTGCTCGGGCGCGCTCGGTATGTCCAGCTGCACCTGGGGCGACAAGAACAGCTTTATCAGCGTGCAATACGCCGGTGACAAAGTGCTGATGTTTTCCGGCCAAGGCCTGAAGTAAACCGGGGCTTCGCGCCCACGGAGAAAAAAATGAAGCGGTTATTGCTGATCCTTTTTGCTGGCCTGGTACTGGCTGGCTGCGCCACTTCCGGCGTCGACCCGTTGGCGCCGAGAACCGTCAACAGCGTCAACCTCAAGCGTTATCAGGGCACCTGGTATGAACTGGCACGCTTGCCGATGTACTTCCAGCGCCACTGCGCGCAATCCGAAGCCCACTACAGCCTCAAGCCGGACGGTAACGTCGGCGTGCTCAACCGCTGCCTGACCCCGGAGTGGCAGTGGGAAGAAGCCAAAGGCACGGCTTATCCACAGGTGCCGGGCAAGACCGACAAGCTCTGGGTCGAATTCGATAACTGGTTCTCGCGCCTGGTGCCAGGTGTGGCGAAGGGCGAGTACTGGGTGTTGTACGTCAGCGACGATTACAAGACCGCCATCGTCGGCGATCCGAGTCGCAAGTACCTGTGGCTGCTGTCACGCACGCCGACCGTCAACGGTGTAGTGCGTGAAGAATTGCTGAGCAAGGCGCGTCAACAGGGTTACGACACCACACGCCTGATCTGGCGCGCGTCGGATCGGCAGATGGCCAAGACCTCTAATTAAGTCTCGATACATATCAAATGTGGGAGCGAGCCTGCTCGCGAAGATGGTGTGTCAGTCGACATGAATATTGACTGATGCACCGCTTTCGCGAGCAGGCTCGCTCCCACAGTTTGTTTTGCGTCAGCCTAAAAGATCACGCAGTACCTGGGTGAACGCTCGGGCGCTTTGCTCTTCGCCGGCATGCCGGCCATCGCGCACCACCCACTGACCATTGACCAGCACATCGCGCACCTGCCGATCGCCGCCGGCGAACAGCCAGCGATTCAGAATCCCGTCCCCCGACGCTGTCGCCAGATACGGATCGTTGCCATCGAGCACGATCCAGTCCGCGCGCTTGCCCACTTTCAGCGCGCCGATCGGCTGCCCCAACGCCTGCGCGCCGCCGTCCAGCGCCGCGTCATACAGCGTGCGGCCGACCATCGGCTGGTCCGCGCCGTACAAGCGATTGCGCCGCTGATCGCGCAAACGCTGGCCGTATTCCAGCCAGCGTAATTCTTCCACCACGCTCAGCGACACATGGCTGTCGGAGCCAATGCCCATGCGCCCGCCCTGGGCGAGAAAATCAACCGCCGGGAAAATTCCGTCACCCAGATTCGCTTCAGTGGTCAGGCAAAGCCCGGCGATCGCGCGACTGTTGGCCATCAGCGAGACTTCTTCCGGGTTGGCGTGGGTCGCGTGAACCAGGCACCAGCGCTGATCTACTTGGGTATTTTCGTACAGCCATTGCAGCGGCCGCCGACCGCTCCAGCTCAGGCAGTCGTCGACTTCTTTCTGCTGTTCTGCGATGTGGATATGCACCGGAATCTGCTTGTCACTGGCGGCGAGCACTTCGCTGATCTGCTGCGGCGTCACCGCGCGTAGCGAGTGGAAACACAGGCCCAGCGATTGCGCCTTTTGCTGTGCCAGTAATGGCTGCAACCGCGCGTGCAGATTCAAGTAGTTTTCGGTGCTGTTGATAAACCGGCGCTGGCCGTCATTCGGCGTCTGCCCACCGAAACCGGAATGGCTGTAAAGCACCGGCAGCAGGGTCAGACCGATACCGCTTTCACTGGCGGCCTGGCTGATGCGCAAGGCCAGTTCGGCCGGATCGGCATACGGCTGGCCGCTGCTGTCGTGGTGCACGTAGTGGAATTCAGCGACCGAGGTGTACCCGGCCTTGAGCATTTCGATGTACAGCTGACGGGCGATGATGCCGAGCTGATCCGGGCTGATTTTTCCGACGAGGCGATACATCATATCGCGCCAGGTCCAGAAGCTGTCGTTCGGGTTGCCGGCCACTTCGGCCAAACCAGCCATTGCGCGCTGGAAGGCGTGGGAGTGCAGATTGGGCATCCCCGGCAGCAGCGGCCCGTTCAGCCGCTCGGCGCCGTCTGCGGTGGAATCGGCCTGGATTCGGGTCAGCAGGCCATCGGCGCTGACCTCGAGACGTACTTTGTTGGCCCATCCGTTAGGCAGCAGTGCGCGTTCGGCAAAGAAGGCGGACATCGTTCGGCACCCCATCGTGTGTTATTTGTATATACATATACAGACGTTTGCCTGCCCGGTAAACTCCGGCAAGCTAGTCACTTTCATCCAATGAACAGGGATCAACCGTGCCGACTCCGCCTCCAGTCTCTCCGTTGGCCGCGAACATGGGCGACAGTCCGGCGCCCTTGTACGCCCGCGTCAAACAGATGATCACCCAGCAGATCGACAGCGGTAACTGGCCGCCGCACTACCGCGTGCCGTCCGAAAGCGAACTGGTCAGCCAGCTCGGCTTCAGCCGCATGACCATCAACCGCGCCCTGCGCGAGATGACCGCCGATGGTTTGCTGGTGCGCATGCAAGGCGTCGGCACCTTTGTCGCCGAACCGAAGAGCCAGTCCGCGCTGTTCGAAGTGCACAACATCGCCGACGAAATAGCCTCGCGCGGTCATCGCCACACCTGCCAGGTCATCACCCTCGAGGAAGAGGCCGCCGGCTCCGAGCGTGCGCTGGCACTGGATATGCGCGAAGGGCAGAAGGTCTTCCACTCGCTGATCGTGCATTACGAAAACGACATTCCGGTGCAAATCGAAGACCGGTTCGTCAACGCCCTGGTCGCCCCGGAGTACCTCAAGCAGGACTTCACCCTGCAGACACCTTATGCCTACCTCAACCAGGTCGCGCCGCTGACCGAAGGCGAGCACGTGGTCGAAGCGATTCTTGCTGAGCCGTCAGAGTGCAAATTGCTGCAGATTGAAAAGGGCGAGCCGTGCTTGCTGATCCGTCGGCGTACCTGGTCGGGGCGTCAGCCAGTGACGGCGGCGCGTTTGATCCATCCGGGTTCCCGTCATCGTCTCGAAGGGCGGTTCCATAAATGAATGCACTCAAGGTCCTACGCGCCGAAGGCTACCCGCGCATGCCGTGGAAAAACGGCGGCGGCAGCACCGAAGAAATCACTCGCGATGCGGGTGCTGGCCTGGACGGTTTCGGCTGGCGCCTGTCGATTGCCGACATCACTGAGTCGGGTGGGTTCTCGACGTTCGCCGGTTACCAGCGAGTCATCACCGTGTTGCAGGGGGACGGCATGACCCTGTGCGTCGACGGTGACGATACCCGCCCACTGTTACCCCTCGACCCGTATGCTTTCAGCGGCGAAAGTCAGGTGTCCTGCACGTTGCTCGGCGGTGCGATTCGCGACTTCAATCTGATCTACGCGCCGCAACGTTACAGCGCGCGGTTGCAGTGGCTGGACGGTGAGCAGCGCTTCTTCAGCTCGGCGAGGACGGTGTTGGTGTTCAGTGTAAGTGACTTGCTGCAAGTGCAAGTCGGTGAAACCGCAGCGCAACTCGGTCGCCATGATTGTCTGCAACTGGACGGTAACGCCGGACTGGTTGAAGTCGCCACCAATGCCGCTTGCTGCGTCATCGAACTCCTCCAAAACTGAACACAATCCCCCTGTGGCGAAGGAACCTGGTCCCGCTGGAGGCCGAAGGACTCCCAATTCCGGTGAACACCGATTTGGGGCTGCTTCGCAGCCCAGCGGGAGCAAGCTCCCTCGCCACACTTGCATTCACACTTCCTGTTTCCATCCTCGCACCAACTTGTTACCGAACGCCCCAGCGTGGCGCAAAACCTTGCTTTCGAAACAATCCCCAACCCCTTCCATTAATACTCTCGAAATATTTCATCCACGCCTGACCCCTTGATTCAGGCGCTCTCCAGCCCTGTCCGCACTTTTTCTTGAACACCTCTCCAACAAGTTGGCCGCTTGATTGCATATGCTTGTATGTACAAGTAAAGACGTATGCGTATGAGTCGTCCGAGACTCTCCGCAGCGTCCACTGATTCGCTTGTCGCGCAGAAAAGCGCGCAGGCTGCTGCCCACTGCCAGGGTTGGTTTGAATTGATCGCTGAGGAGTCTTTTTCGTGACTGACAATACCCAGAACAGCAACAAGTTTCGTGACGTGCAGATTCGCGCCGCCCGCGGTAACACACTGACCGCCAAGAGCTGGCTGACCGAAGCGCCGCTGCGCATGTTGATGAACAACCTCGACCCGGAAGTCGCCGAGAACCCGAAAGAGCTGGTGGTCTACGGTGGCATCGGCCGCGCTGCGCGGAACTGGGAGTGCTACGACAAGATCGTCGAGAGCTTGACTCACCTGAACGACGACGAAACCCTGCTGGTGCAATCGGGCAAACCGGTCGGCGTGTTCAAGACTCATAGCAACGCGCCGCGCGTGCTGATCGCCAACTCCAACCTCGTGCCGCACTGGGCGAGCTGGGAACACTTCAACGAACTCGACGCCAAAGGCCTGGCCATGTACGGCCAGATGACCGCCGGTAGCTGGATCTACATCGGCAGCCAGGGCATCGTTCAGGGCACCTACGAAACCTTCGTCGAAGCCGGTCGCCAGCATT
This sequence comes from Pseudomonas sp. FR229a, assembly GCF_030209115.1. Taxonomy (NCBI): domain Bacteria; kingdom Pseudomonadati; phylum Pseudomonadota; class Gammaproteobacteria; order Pseudomonadales; family Pseudomonadaceae; genus Pseudomonas; species Pseudomonas sp. FR229a. The sequence continues at coordinate 17,495 of NZ_JARVSP010000028.1, forward strand.
ACAACGCTGACCTCAAGGGGCGCTGGGTGCTGACCGCGGGCCTCGGTGGCATGGGCGGCGCGCAACCGCTGGCCGCCACCCTGGCCGGCGCCTGCTCGCTGAACATCGAATGCCAGCAGGTCAGCATCGATTTCCGCCTGAAAAGCCGTTACGTCGACGAGCAAGCCAAAGACCTCGACGACGCCCTGGCACGCATCGACAAATACACCAAGGAAGGCAAAGCGATCTCCATCGCTCTGCTCGGCAACGCGGCGGAAATCCTGCCGGAACTGGTCAAGCGCGGCGTGCGCCCGGACATGGTCACCGACCAGACCAGCGCCCACGACCCGCTCAACGGTTACTTGCCGGCCGGCTGGAGCTGGGACGAATACCGCGCCCGCGCCAAGACCGAACCGGCCGCTGTGATCAAAGCCGCCAAGCAATCGATGGCCGTGCACGTCAAGGCCATGCTGGAATTCCAGAAGCAAGGCATTCCGACCTTCGACTACGGCAACAACATCCGTCAGATGGCGCAGGAAGAGGGCGTCGAAAATGCTTTCGATTTCCCGGGCTTCGTGCCGGCGTACATCCGTCCGCTGTTCTGCCGTGGCATCGGCCCGTTCCGTTGGGCGGCGCTGTCGGGTGATCCGCAGGACATCTACAAAACCGACGCCAAGGTCAAAGAGTTGATCCCGGACGACGCACACCTGCACAACTGGCTGGACATGGCCCGCGAGCGCATCAGCTTCCAGGGTCTGCCGGCACGTATCTGCTGGGTCGGTCTGGGCCAGCGCGCCAGGCTCGGTCTGGCATTCAACGAAATGGTGCGTAGCGGTGAGCTGTCGGCACCGGTGGTGATCGGTCGCGACCACCTCGATTCCGGCTCGGTCGCCAGTCCCAACCGCGAAACCGAATCGATGCAGGACGGTTCCGACGCCGTGTCCGACTGGCCACTGCTCAACGCGCTGCTGAACACTGCGAGCGGCGCGACCTGGGTATCCCTGCACCATGGCGGCGGTGTCGGCATGGGCTTCTCGCAGCATTCGGGAATGGTGATTGTCTGCGATGGTACCGATGAGGCCGCCGAGCGCATCGCCCGCGTGCTGCACAACGACCCGGCCACCGGCGTCATGCGCCACGCCGACGCCGGCTACCAGATTGCGATCGACTGCGCGAAAGAGCAGGGGCTGAATCTGCCGATGATCACCGGCAAATAATGCTTTCCCCCTGTAGGAGTGAGCCTGCTCGCGATAGCGGTGTGTCAGCCAGCACATTTGCTGAATGTGCTGGCCTTATCGCGAGCAGGCTCACTCCTACAAAAGCGAAACAATCGATATCCAGAACAATCCACAGAGGTTGAATCATGGCGGTTAACAACGAACGTGCAGGCAGTACTCCGTTGATCGAAAGGCGTTCGATCGACTACATCCCGGAAGCGGAAAGACACGGTCGTCTGTTCAGTCAGTTCACCCTGTGGATGGGCGCCAACCTGCAGATCACCGCGATCGTCACCGGGGCCTTGGCCGTGGTGCTCGGCGGTGATGTGTTCTGGTCGTTGATCGGTTTGTTGATCGGTCAATTGCTCGGCGGTGGCGTGATGGCGCTGCATGCCGCGCAAGGGCCGAAACTGGGCTTGCCGCAGATGATCTCCAGCCGCGTGCAGTTCGGCGTTTATGGCGCGGCGATTCCGATCGTGCTGGTGTGCCTGATGTACCTCGGCTTCACCGCCACCGGGACGGTGCTGTCCGGGCAGGCGCTGGGTCAGTTGTTTGGTGTCAGCGATAGCGTTGGCATCCTGATTTTCGCCAGTGTCATCGTGCTGGTCACGGTGCTCGGCTATCGGGTGATTCACTGGATCGGCCGCGTCGCCAGTGTCATTGGCGTGATCGCGTTCGTGTTCCTGTTCTGGCGGCTGATGAGCCAGACCGACGTCGGCGCACTCCTGCAGATTCGCCATTTCAGCTGGAGCAGTTTCCTGTTGGCGGTGTCCCTGGCGGCTTCCTGGCAGATCGCGTTCGGTCCTTATGTGGCGGACTATTCTCGCTACCTGCCGAGCGCCACTTCGTCGGTGAAAACCTTTTTCGCCGCTGGCGCAGGTTCGGTGATCGGCGCGCAAGTGGCGATGATCCTCGGCGTGTTTGCTGCCGCCTCGGCCAACGGTCAATTCGCAGGCCATGAAGTCGCCTACATCGTCGGGCTCGGCGGTACCGGCGCCACCGCCGCGCTGCTGTATTTCAGCATCGCGTTCGGCAAGGTGACCATTTCGACGCTGAACTCCTACGGCAGCTTCATGTGCATTGCGACCATCATCAGTGGCTTCAAAGGACACCTGACGGTTACCCGTATGCAGCGGCTGGTGTTCGTGCTGTTCATCGTCGGCGCGGCGACGCTGATCGCCCTGCTCGGACAGCACTCATTCCTCGGTGCGTTCAAGTCGTTCATCCTGTTTCTGCTGGCCTTCTTCACCCCGTGGAGCGCGATCAATCTGGTCGACTACTACTGCATCACCCGCGAGCGCTACGACGTGCCGGCGCTGGCCGATCCGAACGGTCGCTACGGCCGCTGGAACCTGCTCGGTATCAGCGTCTATGTGTTCGGCGTACTGGTACAGCTGCCGTTCATCTCGACCAAGTTCTACACCGGCCCGTTGGTAGCAGCTCTTGGTGATGTCGACATTTCCTGGATCATCGGCCTGGTGCTGCCGGCCGCCGTCTATTACTTCTGCGCGAAAAAATGGCACAGCGCAGTGCCCGATCAGCTGATTCTGCCGGTCGAGCAGAACAGCGTCGTACAAGCAAAAACCAGCGGGACCGGTCGCGCTGCGGCGCAGGCCTGATCTGGACGTGGACCAGGCTGGATGCCTCTTGAACTGCCGTAAGCCCATTCATGATTAGGAGCGTCACGACAATGAAATCGAACAAGACCCTGCTGACCACATTGCTGTCCATGGGCCTGCTGGCCAGTGCCGGTGCGACCCAAGCCGCCGGCTGGTGCGAATCGGGCAAACCGGTGAAATTCGCCGGGCTGAACTGGGAAAGCGGCATGCTCCTGACCGACGTGCTGCAAGTGGTGCTGGAGAAAGGTTACGGCTGCAAGACCGACAGTCTGCCGGGCAATTCCATCACCATGGAAAACGCCCTGAGCAGCAACGATATTCAAGTGTTCGCCGAAGAGTGGGTCGGCCGCAGCGAGGTCTGGAACAAGGCCGAGAAGGCCGGCAAGGTCGTCGGTGTCGGCGCGCCGGTAGTGGGCGCTGTCGAAGGCTGGTACGTGCCGCGTTACGTGATCGAAGGCGACGCCAAGCGCAAGCTCGAGGCGAAAGCCCCGGACCTGAAAAACATCGCTGATCTGGGCAAATATTCCGCCGTGTTCAAGGATGCCGAAGAGCCGTCCAAGGGCCGCTTCTATAACTGCCCGGCCGGCTGGACCTGCGAGCTCGACAACAGCGAGATGCTCAAGAGCTACGGCCTGGAAAACAGCTACACCAACTTCCGCCCGGGCACCGGACCTGCACTGGATGCAGCGGTGCTGTCGAGCTACAAGCGTGGCGAGCCGATTCTCTTCTACTACTGGTCGCCGACCCCGCTGATGGGCCAGATCGACGCGGTCAAACTCGAAGAGAAACCGGGCGTCGACAAGACCGTGACCATCAAGGTCGGCCTGTCGAAAACCTTCCACGACGAAGCCCCGGAACTGGTCGCCGTGCTGGAAAAGGTCAACCTGCCGATCGACCTGCTCAACCAGAACCTCGGGCGCATGGCCAAGGAACGCATCGAGTCGGCAAAACTGGCGAAAATCTTCCTCAAGGAACATCCTGAAGTCTGGCACGCATGGGTGAGCGACGACGCAGCCAGGAAAATCGACGCGGCCTTGTAGGTCAGGTTTACCCGGCTGCCAGCCACGGCAGCCGGACGCTTGATCGCAACCCCTTGATTGAGAGTCCCTTATGTTTCCCGAAAGCTTTACTTTTTCCATCGCCGACTGGGTCAACGGTTGGGTCGATTCGCTGGTCACCAACTACGGCGACGTGTTCCGCCACATCTCCGACACGCTGTTGTGGGCCATCGTCAGTCTCGAAGGTCTGCTACGTGCGGCGCCGTGGTGGCTGATGCTGGCGATCGTCGGCGTAATCGCCTGGCACGCCACGCGCAAAGTCGTCACCACCGCGGTGATTGTCGGTCTGCTGTTTCTGGTGGGCGCGGTCGGCCTCTGGGACAAACTCATGCAGACCCTGGCGCTGATGATGGTCGCGACGATCATTTCGGTGCTGATCGGCATTCCGCTGGGGATTCTCTCGGCGCGCAGCAATCGCCTGCGTTCGGTGCTGATGCCGCTACTCGACATCATGCAGACCATGCCGAGTTTCGTGTACCTGATCCCGGTGCTGATGCTGTTCGGCCTGGGCAAGGTGCCGGCAATTTTTGCCACGGTGATCTACGCCGCGCCACCGCTGATTCGCCTGACTGACTTGGGCATTCGCCAGGTCGACGGCGAAGTCATGGAGGCGATCAACGCCTTCGGCGCCAACCGCTGGCAGCAACTGTTCGGCGTGCAATTGCCGCTGGCGTTGCCGAGCATCATGGCTGGCATCAACCAGACCACGATGATGGCCCTGTCGATGGTGGTCATTGCTTCGATGATCGGCGCCCGTGGCCTCGGTGAAGACGTGCTGGTGGGCATTCAGACACTCAACGTCGGTCGTGGCCTCGAAGCCGGGCTGGCGATCGTGATTCTCGCTGTGGTCATCGACCGCATCACTCAAGCGTACGGTCGGCCACGCCACGAGGTGAGCAAATGAGCAACGCAAGCGTGAGCAAGATCGAAGTGCGCAACGTCTTCAAGATTTTCGGCAACCGCGCCAAGGATGCGCTGGCCATGGTCGGCCAGGGCAAGAGCAAGGATCAGGTGCTCAACGAAACCGGTTGCGTGGTCGGCGTGAACGACTTGTCGCTGAGCATCGGCACCGGCGAAATCTTCGTGATCATGGGCCTGTCCGGCTCCGGAAAATCCACCCTGGTGCGCCACTTCAATCGGCTGATCGACCCCACCAGCGGCGCGATTCTGGTGGATGGTGAGGACATCCTGCAGTACGACATGGACGCCCTGCGCGAATTTCGTCGACACAAGATCAGCATGGTGTTCCAGAGCTTCGGCCTGCTGCCGCACAAGAGCGTGCTCGACAACGTCGCCTATGGCCTGAAAGTGCGTGGCGAGAGCAAGCAGGTCTGCGCCGAACGCGCGCTGCACTGGATCAACACTGTGGGCCTCAAAGGCTACGAAAACAAATACCCGCACCAGCTCTCCGGCGGCATGCGTCAGCGCGTCGGCCTGGCTCGGGCGTTGGCGGCGGACACCGACATCATTCTGATGGACGAAGCCTTCAGCGCGCTGGATCCGCTGATCCGCGCGGAGATGCAGGATCAGTTGCTGGAACTGCAAAAGACCCTGCACAAGACCATCGTCTTCATCACCCACGACCTCGACGAGGCCGTGCGCATCGGCAATCGCATCGCGATTCTCAAGGATGGCCGCCTGATTCAGGTCGGCACGCCACGGGAAATCCTGCATTCGCCAGCGGATGAATATGTCGACCGGTTTGTGCAGCGGCGGGCGGCGGTGGTTTAGAAAGATTCGCGGTGAGACAGCTTTTGTGGCGAGGGAGCTTGCTCCCGCTCGAGCGCGCAGCGGTCGCAGAATTTCGGGCCTGCTTCGCAGTCCAGCGGGAGCAAGCTCCCTCGCCAAAGGAATTCATGCAGCAACAGAATTTGTATGAGGCTTCAGATGTCCCAGGCTGAAAAAATCGTCATCACCGGTGCTCATCTGCGTTGGCAGGACGTGGTCGCGGTCGCGCGTCACGGTGCGCTGCTGGAACTGTCCAGCGACACTTGGGCGCGCATCGACAACGCTCAGGCGATCGTCCAGCGCATCGTCGCCAGCGGCGAGCGCGCCTATGGCGTCAATACCGGTCTGGGCGGCCTGTCCAACGTTTCGTTGCAGGACGAACAGCTCAGCCAGCTCTCGCGCAACACCTTGCTCAGCCACGCTTGCGGGGTCGGCCCGGTTCTCAGTGATGAGCAGACCCGCGCAATCATCTGCGCCGCGATCCACAACTACAGCCACGGTAAATCCGGCCTGCATCGGCGCGTGGTCGAGGGTCTGCTGGCGCTGCTCAATCGCGGCATCACCCCGCAAGTGCCGGCGCAGGGTTCGGTGGGTTATCTGACGCACATGGCGCACGTCGGTATCACGCTGCTCGGCGTTGGTCATGTCAGCTATCGCGGTCAGATCATGCCGGCGCAGCAGGCACTGGCCGAAGAAGGCTTGAAACCTGTGCAATTGGGCGCGAAGGACGGTTTGTGTCTGGTCAACGGCACGCCGTGCATGACCGGCCTCAGCTGTCTGGCGATTGCCGATGCCACGCGCCTGTTGCAATGGGCCGATGTCATCGGTGCGATGAGCTTCGAAGCCCAGCGCGGCCAGATCGATGCCTTCGATGCCGAGATCATCGCGCTCAAGCCGCATCCGGGCATGCAGCAGGTCGGCAACAACCTGCGCGCCTTGCTCGATGGCAGCGAAGTGATCGCCGCGAGCAAAGGCATTCGCACTCAGGACGCGCTGAGCATCCGCTCGATCCCGCAGGTGCACGGCGCCGCGCGTGATCAACTGGAGCACGCAATCAAACAGGTCGAAGCCGAGCTCAACGGCTGCACCGACAATCCGCTGCTGCTCGGCACCCCGGACGATTTCCGGGTGATGTCGCAGGCCAACCCGCACGGCCAGTCGGTGGCGATGGCCGCCGATCTGCTGGCGATTGCCATGGCCGAGATCGGCTCGATTGCCGAGCGTCGTCTCGACCGTCTGGTCAACCCGCACGTCAGCGGTCTGCCAGCGTTTCTGGTGGCCAACCCCGGGGTCAACTCGGGGATGATGATCGTGCAGTACGTCGCCGCTTCGCTGTGTGCGGAAAACCGCCAGTTGGCGCAACCGGCGGTACTCGACAACTACATCACCTCGGGCCTGCAGGAAGACCACCTGAGCATGGGCACCAACGCCGCGCTGAAGCTGCACCGCGCCCTGGAAAACTGCACGCAGATCCTCGCGATTGAATATCTGCTGGCGGCGCAGGCGTTTGAGTTCCTCAAGGAACAGCGCTTTGGGGCTGGCACCGATGTCGCCTGGCGCCTGCTGCGCGAAACCGTCCCTGCCTACGATCAGGATCGCTGGCTGGCGCCGGATATTGCTGCCGCTGCGAGCGTCTTGAAAGTCCCGAATCTGCCGCTCAACGTTTTACCGAATTTGCACTGACAACTGCCCATACCAGCGTGCCAAGGCGTGGATCGTTCACAAGACGAGAAACGACGGATAACGGAATGCTCCGGAGCGACTGGTAGTTAATAACAATGCCTAACAGGAGCATTTTAATGACTGCGCTGAACCTGATCCCCGGCCAACTGAGCCTGGCCCAACTGCGTGACGTCTACCAGAACCCGGTCACACTGACCCTCGACAACAGCGCCAGCGCGCAGATCGAAGCCAGCGTCGCCTGCGTCGAGCAGATCCTCGCCGAGAACCGCACCGCCTATGGCATCAACACCGGTTTCGGCCTGCTGGCCTCGACGCGCATCGCCAGCGAAGACCTGGAGAACCTGCAGCGTTCGCTGGTGCTCTCGCATGCTGCCGGCGTCGGCCAGCCGATCAGCGACGACCTTGTGCGACTGATCATGGTGCTCAAGGTCAACAGCCTCAGCCGCGGTTTCTCCGGTATCCGTCGGCAGGTCATCGATGCGCTGATTGCGCTGATCAATGCCGAGGTCTATCCGCACATTCCGCTGAAAGGTTCGGTCGGCGCGTCGGGGGATCTGGCGCCGTTGGCGCACATGTCGCTGGTGCTGCTCGGCGAGGGCAAGGCGCGCTACAAGGGCGAATGGCTGGGGGCGACCGAAGCGCTGAAAGTCGCCGGCCTGACACCGCTGACCCTGGCGGCGAAAGAAGGTCTGGCGCTGCTCAACGGTACTCAGGTTTCCGCCGCGTTTGCGCTGCGCGGTTTGTTCGAAGGCGAAGATCTGTTTGCCGGTGCATTGGCGCTCGGCAGTCTCACCGTTGAAGCCGTGCTCGGTTCGCGCTCGCCGTTCGACGCGCGCATTCACGCCGCACGTGGGCAGAAAGGTCAGATCGATGCCGCCGCTGCTTATCGTGACCTGCTCGGTGAGCGCAGCGAAGTCTCCGCCTCGCACCAGAACTGCGACAAGGTCCAGGACCCGTATTCGCTGCGCTGCCAGCCACAAGTCATGGGCGCCTGCCTGACCCAGTTCCGGCAGGCCGCTGAAGTGCTGGCGGTCGAAGCCAACGCGGTTTCCGACAACCCGTTGGTATTCGCCGCTGAAGGCGATGTGATTTCCGGCGGCAACTTCCACGCCGAACCGGTGGCCATGGCCGCTGACAATCTGGCTCTGGCCATCGCCGAAATCGGCTCGCTGAGCGAACGGCGCATCTCGCTGATGATGGACAAGCACATGTCGCAACTGCCGCCGTTCCTCGTCGCCAACGGCGGGGTGAACTCCGGTTTCATGATCGCCCAGGTGACCGCAGCGGCACTGGCCAGCGAGAACAAGGCGCTGGCCCATCCGCATTCGGTGGACAGCCTGCCGACCTCGGCCAACCAGGAAGACCACGTGTCGATGGCCCCGGCTGCCGGCAAACGCCTGTGGGAAATGGCCGAGAACACCCGCGGGATTCTCGCCGTGGAGTGGCTGGCGGCGGTCCAGGGCCTGGATCTGCGCAACGGCCTGAAGACCTCGCCGAAGCTGGAACAGGCGCGGGCGATCCTGCGCAGGGAAGTGCCGTTTTATGAGAAGGACCGGTTTTTTGCGCCGGATATCAATGCGGCGACTGAATTGCTGGCTTCGCGGTGTTTGACCGAGCTGGTTTCGGTGAAGCTTTTGCCGAGCCTGTAAAAACCAGCCCTCACCCCAGCCCTCTCCCGGAGGGAGAGGGAGCCGATCTCTGCGAGCTTCAAGACCTGAGCTCGGCTCAAGACTCTCTGGTCGATGTAGCTCGACAGAACAACCCAGTCAGTCCCCTCTCCCTCCGGGAGAGGGCTAGGGTGAGGGGCTTTTGAGGCTGCTCACCATACCAACCCAAACGGAGGCCAACAGTGAAAACCCTCTGGCAACACTGCCACGTCGCAACCATGGCCAACGGCGTCTATTCGATCATCGAGGATGCCGCGATCGTGACCACCGGCACGCTGATCGAGTGGATCGGCCCGCGCACTCAACTGCCGCCCGGCGAATACCCGGCGGTCAATGACCTGCAAGGCGCGTGGGTCACGCCCGGGCTGATCGACTGCCACACCCACACCGTGTTCGGCGGCAACCGCAGCGGCGAGTTCGAGCAGCGTCTGCAAGGCGTCAGCTACGCCGAGATCGCCGCGCAGGGCGGTGGTATCGCCAGCACCGTGCGCGCTACGCGCGAAGCCACTGAAGACGAGCTGTTCGCCAGCGCCGCCAAACGCCTGAAAAGCCTGATGCGCGATGGCGTGACCACGGTGGAAATGAAATCCGGCTACGGCCTCGATCTGACCAACGAGCGCAAGCTTCTGCGAGTCATCCGGCGCCTGGCCGAGGAACTGCCGATCAGCGTACGCAGCACTTGCCTGGCGGCGCACGCGTTGCCGCCGGAGTACAAGGATCGCGCCGACGACTACATCGATCTGGTCTGCAGCGAGATGCTCCCGGCCCTCGCCGCCGAAGGTCTGGTGGATGCCGTGGATGCGTTCTGCGAATACCTGGCGTTCTCGCCGGAGCAGGTCGAACGGGTGTTCGTCGCGGCGCAGCAACTCGGCCTGCCGGTAAAACTGCACGCCGAACAATTGTCCTCGCTGCACGGCTCGAGCCTTGCCGCGCGCTATAAAGCCTTGTCCGCCGATCACCTTGAATTCATGGACGAGGACGACGCCATCGCCATGGCCGCTGCCGGCACCGTCGCCGTGCTGTTGCCCGGCGCCTTCTACTTCCTGCGCGAAACCCGGTTGCCGCCGATGGAAGCGCTGCGCAAGCACAAGGTGAAGATCGCGATCGCCAGCGACCTCAACCCCGGCACCTCGCCGGCGCTGTCGTTGCGTCTGATGCTGAACATGGCCTGCACCTGTTTCCGCATGACTCCGGAAGAAGCTCTTGCCGGGGCGACCCTCCATGCCGCGCAGGCATTGGGCATGGCTGACACACACGGCTCGCTGGAGGTCGGCAAGGTCGCCGACTTTGTCGCGTGGGACATTGAGCGTCCGGCGGATCTGGCTTATTGGCTCGGGGGCGATCTGGACAAGCGCGTCGTGCGTCACGGCGTTGAATCGAATTTCTAGGAGGGCGGTTGTGAACAAGGTTCTGAAATTCAAACAAGGCCGCGTGCCGTTGCTGATCAGCATGCCCCACGCGGGTGTGCGTCTGACCCCAGCGGTCGAAGCCGGGTTGATCCCCGCCGCGAAGAGTTTGCCGGACACCGACTGGCATATCCCGCAACTCTACGATTTCGCCGAGGAGCTGGGCGCCAGCACCCTGGCCGCTGAGTATTCGCGCTTCGTCATCGACCTCAACCGGCCGTCCGACGACAAGCCGTTGTACGCCGGGGCGACGACAGGGTTGTATCCGGCGACGTTGTTCGACGGCATTGCGTTGTTTCAGGAGGGGCTGGAGCCTTCGCAGCAAGAACGCGCGACTTATTTGCAGCAGATCTGGACGCCATACCATCGCACCTTGCAGCAAGAGCTGGCGCGGCTGAAGGCTGAATTTGGCTACGCACTGCTGTTCGATGCGCACTCGATCCGCTCGATCATCCCGCACCTGTTCGACGGCAAACTGCCAGACTTCAACCTCGGCACGTTCAATGGCGCCAGTTGTGATCCGCAACTGGCCGCTGAGCTGGAAGCGATCTGCGCACGGCACGAGCAGTTCACTCATGTGCTCAACGGTCGCTTCAAGGGCGGGCACATCACCCGCCAGTACGGCGCCCCGATGCAGAACATTCACGCGGTGCAGCTGGAATTGTGCCAGTCCACCTACATGGAAGAGTTCGAACCGTTCCGCTACCGCGCCGACCTGGCCGAACCGACGCGGGTGGTGCTCCGGGAATTGCTGCAGGGCTATCTGGCCTGGGCAAAATCTCACTACAGCGCATAACCCCTGTGGGAGCGAGCCTGCTCGCGAAAGCGGCCTTTCAGCCAAAATCCAGGTTGAATGACACACCGCGTTCGCGAGCAGGCTCGCTCCCACAGGATCGCGTTCAGACCGTGAAGGTGATGGCTGACAAACGGTGACAGCGCACAGGCATGCTCATTGACGCAAATCGGGTTTATGATGCCCAACGGCAGAATAATACGAGTCCCCCCAGGGATGACCTCGACCCCTTACGGAGCGCGCAATGCAGACTTTGTTTCCGCAGATCAAACCCCACGCTCGGCACGATCTGGCTGTCGATGACACCCATACGCTGTACGTCGATGAAAGCGGCTCGCCGGAAGGATTGCCGGTCGTATTCATCCACGGTGGCCCCGGCGCAGGTTGCGACGCCCAGAGCCGGCGCTATTTCGATCCGAATCTATATCGCATCGTCACGTTCGACCAGCGCGGCTGCGGTCGCTCCACCCCGCATGCCAGCCTGGAAAACAACACCACCTGGGATCTGGTCGAGGATCTCGAGCGCATCCGCAAACACCTGGGCATTGAAAAATGGGTGCTGTTCGGCGGCTCCTGGGGCTCGACCCTGGCGCTGGCCTACGCACAAACCCACCCGGAGCGAGTACACGGTCTGATCCTGCGCGGGATCTTTCTCTGCCGTCCGCAGGAAATCGAATGGTTCTACCAGGCCGGCGCCAGCCGTCTGTTCCCTGATTACTGGCAGGACTACATCGCGCCGATCCCGCTGGACGAGCGCGACGACCTGCTCACCGCTTTCCACAAACGTCTGATCGGCAACGACCAGATTGCCCAGATGCATGCGGCCAAGGCGTGGTCGACCTGGGAAGGGCGCACCGCGACCCTGCGCCCGAACCCGCTAGTCGTCGATCGTTTCTCCGAGCCGCAGCGCGCACTGTCGATCGCGCGGATCGAATGCCATTACTTCACCAACAATGCCTTCCTTGAGCCCAACCAGTTGATCCGCGACATGGGCAAGATCGCCCATCTCCCCGGCGTGATCATTCACGGTCGCTACGACGTGATCTGCCCGCTCGACAACGCCTGGGAATTGCACCAGGCCTGGCCGAACAGCGAATTGCAGGTGATCCGCGATGCCGGCCACGCCGCGTCCGAGCCGGGCATCACCGATGCGCTGGTGCGCGCTGCGAGCAAAATGGCCCAGCGCCTGCTCGACCTGCCACTCGAAGAAGCATGAAGGCGCTGTTGCAGCGCGTACGCGGTGCGCGGGTCGAGGTCGCTGGCGAGGTGGTCGGCGCGGTCGATCAGGGTCTGCTCGTGCTGGTGGCGGTAGAACCCGACGACACGCGTACCAACGCCGACAAACTTCTGCATAAGCTGCTTAACTATCGGGTATTCAGTGACGCCGAGGGCAAGATGAATCTGTCCCTGGCGGATGTGGATGGCGGGTTGCTGCTGGTCTCGCAGTTCACCCTTGCCGCCGACACCAGAAGCGGCCTGCGTCCGAGCTTTTCCACGGCCGCACCGCCGGCGCTGGCGGAGGAATTGTTCGACTATTTATTGAGCCAGGCGAAACAGGTGCATGGCACTGTGGCATCAGGTAGATTCGGCGCCGATATGCAGGTGCACCTGGTCAACGATGGCCCGGTTACCTTTTTGTTACAGACCTGACAGTGCCTGAAACGCCTTTTTCGGAAATTTCGACGGTTTTTAGGCTGTTTTCGCGATAAATACTTTGTTACCCCTGATGCGTTGTCATCCGGGCTACTAGATAATCGCGCGCTGCGGGGATCGACATTCGTTGATCCGTTTTGACTTAGGTAGAGACTTGTCTGGATCCGATTGGGGAATCATTTTGCCCCGGCGGAGTCGGAACAATGCTCGCCAACTTGGCAAGGGTGCCCTGAAAGGTCGGTTTTTCACTGCCGAAAACCCTAAAGGCACTTCATCTGGCCGTTGGTTTATTGATCTGTTTTCGGCGAGGGTTGCTCGTGATTGTTAGTCCCTGTAATGCAGCAAAAATGTCTGCCAAACGCATGCGAAGTGCTCTGGTAGCGGGTTCGGCGCTCCTGTGCCTGCTCAGCGCCGGTCAGCTTTGGGCGTTCAATCTTGACGACGTATCGGCCAAGGCCAAAGAGCTGGCCGGGCAGAAGTTCGAAGCCCCGCGCAGCAACCTGCCGAACGAATTCCGCGAAATGAAGTTCGCGGACTACCAGAAGATCCGCTTCCTCACCGAAAAGGCTGAGTGGGCCGATCAGAAGACGCCGTTCAAACTCTCCTTCTATCACCAGGGTATGCACTTCGATACGCCGGTGAAAATCAACGAAATCACCGCGAACACCGTCTCGGAAATCAAATACGATCCGAGCCGCTTCGATTTCGGCGACCTGAAATTCGATCCGAAAGCCACCGAACAACTGGGCTATGCCGGTTTCCGTGTGCTGTACCCGATCAACAAGGCCGACAAGCAAGACGAGATCATGACCATGCTCGGCGCGAGCTACTTCCGCGTCGTCGGTAAGGGCCACACCTATGGTCTGTCGGCCCGTGGTCTGGCGATCGATACCGCGCTGCCGTCCGGTGAGGAATTCCCGCGTTTCCGCGAGTTCTGGATCCAGCAGCCCAAGCCGGGCGACAAGCACCTGGTGATCTTCGCCCTGCTCGATTCGCCGCGTGCCACCGGTGCCTATCGTCTGATCCTGCGTCCGGGCAGCGACACCATCGTCGACGTCAAGGCGCAGATGTTCCTGCGTGACAAGGTCGGCAAACTGGGCATCGCGCCGCTGACCAGCATGTTCCTGTTCGGCGCCAACCAGCCGTCGAAAGTCCTCAACTACCGTCGTGAACTGCACGACTCCAGCGGTCTGTCGATCCATGCCGGCAACGGCGAGTGGATCTGGCGTCCGCTGAACAACCCGAAACATCTGGCCGTGAGCAACTTCAGCGTCGAGAACCCGCGTGGTTTCGGTCTGCTGCAGCGTGGCCGGGACTTCAGCCACTACGAAGACCTCGACGATCGCTATGACAAGCGCCCAAGCGCATGGATCGAGCCGAAGGGCGAGTGGGGCAAAGGCACCGTTGATCTGGTAGAGATTCCGACCGCCGACGAAACCAACGACAACATCGTTGCGTTCTGGAGCCCGGAAAAAATGCCGGAGCCAGGCCAGCCGCTGGACTTCGCCTACCGCATGCACTGGACCATGGACGAAGCAGCGATCCACGCGCCGGACAGCGCCTGGGTGGCGCAGACCCTGCGTTCGACCGGTGACGTCAAGCAATCGAACCTGATCCGTCAGCCGGATGGCAGCGTTGCCTATCTGGTCGACTTCGAAGGCCCGTCTCTGGCGGCCCTGACGCCGGACGCCGACGTGCGCAGTCAGGTCAGCGTCGGCGACAACGCCGAGCTGGTCGAGAACAGTGTGCGCTACAACCCGGAAACCAAGGGCTGGCGCTTGACCCTGCGGATGAAGATCAAGGACGCCAGCAAGGCGACCGAGATGCGCGCTGCACTGGTTCAGCCAGTGGTCACCGCGGATCTGGCCAAATCGGTACCGGCCTCCAATTCGTCGGTCGCCAAGGCTGACAAGGTTGCCGCCAAGCAGCAGGAGAAGCTCGACAAGGAAGCCAAGGCCGCCGAAGCCAAACAGGCTGAAGCCAAGCCTGCAGCCGATGCCAAGGACAAGGCCAACAAAGACGCCAAGCAGCCAGTCGCTGCCGACGCGGCCCCAGCCACACCGGAATCGGCGCCGACTGAAGAAGTCCTGACCGAGACCTGGAGCTATCAGTTGCCTGCCGATGAGTAACTCACAAGTACAGCCAGAGACTCTGTCCGAGTATCTGGCGCATCTGCCGATGACCGACGAGCAACGCGCGGAACTCGCGGGTTGCCAGTCGTTCAGCGAGCTGCATGAACGCCTGTCGTCCTCGACATTCGACGCCCCTGCCGAAGCCGCCCAGGCCTCGGTGGGCAAGCGCCTGACCCTGAGCACCGCCGAAGAACTGGCCGAAGCGGAAATGCTGGTGCTGGACGCCAGCGGCCGGGTCAGCCTCAAGGCGACCCCGCCGATCCGCCGTACCAAGGTTGTGCCAGAGCCATGGCGCACCAATATTCTGGTGCGTGGCTGGCGTCGTCTGACCGGGCGCACCAACCCGCCGCAGCCGCCGAAGGACGCCAATGTCCTGCCGGCCGCGCGCTGGCGCACTGTCGGTTCGATCCGTCGCTACATCCTGTTGCTGCTGATGCTCGGCCAGACCATCGTTGCCGGCTGGTACATGAAAGGCATCATGCCGTATCAGGGCTGGTCGTTCGTCGATCTCGATGAAGTGCTGCATCAACCGCTGCTGCAGACCGCCACGCAAGTGCTGCCGTATGCGCTGCAAACCAGCATCCTGATTCTGTTCGGGATTCTGTTCTGCTGGGTGTCCGCCGGTTTCTGGACCGCGCTGATGGGCTTCCTTGAGCTGCTCACCGGTCATGATAAATACCGAATCTCCGGGAAAAGCGCCGGTAACGAGCCGATCCCGAAAGATGCGCGTACTGCGCTGGTGATGCCGATCTGCAACGAAGACGTGCCGCGTGTATTCGCCGGTCTGCGTGCGACGTTCGAATCGGTCGCCGCCACCGGTGACCTGGATCGTTTCGACTTCTTCGTTCTCAGCGACAGTAACGACACCGATATCTGCGTTGCCGAGCAGCAGGCCTGGCTGGACGTCTGCCGCGAAGCCAAGGGCTTCGGCAAGATCTTCTATCGCCGCCGCCGCCGCCGTGTGAAGCGCAAGAGCGGCAACCTCGACGACTTCTGCCGTCGTTGGGGCGGTGACTACAAGTACATGGTCGTGCTCGACGCCGACTCGGTGATGAGCGGCGAATGCCTGACCAGTCTGGTGCGCCTGATGGAAGCCACGCCGGACGCCGGGATCATCCAGACCGCGCCGCGTGCGTCGGGCATGGACACCCTGTATGCGCGCATGCAGCAGTTCGCTACCCGCGTGTACGGTCCACTGTTCACTGCCGGCCTGCACTTCTGGCAGTTGGGTGAATCCCACTACTGGGGTCACAACGCGATCATCCGCATGAAGCCGTTCATCGACCACTGCGCCCTCGCGCCGTTGCCGGGCAAGGGCGCGTTTTCCGGTGCGATCCTTTCCCACGACTTCGTTGAAGCTGCGCTGATGCGCCGTGCCGGCTGGGGCGTGTGGATTGCCTACGATCTGCCGGGCAGTTACGAAGAGTTGCCGCCGAACCTGCTCGACGAACTCAAGCGTGACCGTCGCTGGTGCCACGGCAACCTGATGAACTTCCGCCTGTTCCTGGTAAAAGGGATGCACCCGGTGCACCGCGCGGTGTTCCTCACTGGCGTGATGTCCTACCTGTCGGCGCCGTTGTGGTTCTTCTTCCTCGTGTTGTCGACCGCGCTGTTGGCGGTGAACACGCTTATGGAACCGCAGTACTTCCTCGAACCGCGTCAGCTCTATCCACTGTGGCCACAATGGCACCCGGACAAGGCGATTGCGCTGTTCTCGACGACCATCGTGCTGCTGTTCCTGCCGAAACTGTTGAGCATCATCCTGATCTGGGCCAAAGGCGCGAAAGAGTTCGGCGGCAAGTTCAAGGTGACCCTGTCGATGCTGCTGGAGATGCTGTTCTCCATGCTGCTGGCGCCGGTGCGGATGATTTTCCACACGCGTTTCGTCCTTGCCGCTTTCCTCGGCTGGGCCGCGACCTGGAACTCGCCGCAGCGTGACGACGACTCGACCCCGTGGAGCGAAGCGGTCAAGCGCCACGGCCCGCAGACCTTGCTGGGCTTCTGCTGGGCGCTGCTGGTGATCTGGCTGAACCCGAGCTTCCTCTGGTGGCTGGTGCCGATCGTCGGTTCGCTGATGCTGTCGATCCCGGTGTCGGTGATCTCCAGCCGCGTCGGTCTGGGCCTGAAATCCCGTGACGAGAGCCTGTTCCTCATCCCTGAGGAATACAATCCGCCACAGGCCTTGCTGGCAACTGATCAGTACACCCACGAAAACCGTTATCACGCCCTCAACGACGGCTTCGTCCGCGCCGTGGTCGACCCGCAGCAGAACGCCCTGGCGTGCTCGCTGGCGACCTCGCGTCACGGCCAGGCCGAGCCGATCGAGTGGCTGCGTCAGGAGCGTGTGCGTCACGCGATCAAGGTCGGCCCGTCCGGGCTGAACAACCACGATCGCCTGCAACTGCTCAGCGACCCTGTTGCACTGGCACGCCTGCATGAGCAGGTCTGGGCCGAAGGTCTCGCCGAGTGGCTGGACGCCTGGCGCGCCTCGGTGAAAGCCGATCCGCATGCGCCGTTGCTGCCGCTGCGACCGGTGAGCCTGCAGGCTCAGCCGGCTTGATAAAGGAACCCCGCGATGTTGCGGGGTTTTTTTTGGCCTGCTGAAAAGCCCCTCACCCTAACCCTCTCCCGGAGGGAGAGGGGACTGACCGGGTTGGATATTCGAGATACGCCGACCTGAGATATCGAGTCGACCTCGGACTTGAACAGCATGAAGATCGGCTCCCTTTCCCCCTCGCCCCCTTGGGGGAGAGGGTTGGGGCGAGGGGGGAGCTCTTGATTGTTAAACAAATCGTCCATTAAACCTTGTGCAAAAAAACGAGTGCGTTAGCATCCGTCCCCGAATTGGCGCACCCGGGCTTTTTTGCCTGTGACTGTTGGTTTTCGCGCCGCACACGCAATGGTTTTGGGGACTTGAAGATGAAGAAGTATCTGTCGATGCTGCTGGTCGGCGTCACGGCACTGGTTGCAGTCAATGCGGCGCAGGCCGGCGCTATCGATGACGCGGTCAAGCGCGGTTCGCTGAAAGTCGGCATGGACCCGACCTATATGCCGTTCGAGATGACCAACAAACGCGGCGAAATCATCGGTTTCGAAGTCGATATCCTCAAAGCCATGACCAAGGCCATGGGCGTCAAGCTCGAGCTGGTCTCGACCGGTTACGACGGCATCATCCCGGCGCTGATGACCGACAAGTTCGACATGATCGGCAGCGGCATGACCCTGACCCAGGAGCGCAATCTGCGCCTGAACTTCAGCGATCCGTTCATCGTCGTCGGCCAGACCCTGCTGATCCGCAAGGAGCTGGAAGGCACCATCAAGTCCTACAAGGACCTGAACACCGCCGACTACCGCATCACCTCCAAGCTCGGCACGACTGGCGAAATGGTCGCCAGGAAACTGATCTCCAAAGCCAAGTACCACGGCTACGACAACGAGCAGGAGGCTGTACTCGACGTGGTCAATGGCAAGGCTGACGCCTTCATCTACGACGCGCCGTACAACGTCGTTGCCCTGAACAAAGTGGGTGCCGGCAAGCTGGTGTTCCTCGACAAGCCGTTCACCTACGAGCCGCTGGCCTTCGGTCTGAAGAAGGGCGACTTCGACAGCCTCAACTTCATCAACAACTTCCTGCACCAGATCCACGAAGACGGCACCTACGATCGCATCCATGACAAGTGGTTCAAGAGCACCGAGTGGCTCAAGGACATGGAATAAGCCCGGTCACCTGTGGCGAGGGAGCTTGCTCCCACTCGGCTGCGAGGCAGTCGTAAACCCGTTGACTGGTTTTGCCCGACGTTGCGCGGTGGCTGATTTCAGGGCCGCTTCGCAACCCAGCGGGAGCAAGCTCCCTCGCCACAGAGGCAGCGGGCACCCTGATCGTTATGGATTTAGCTCTTGATGAAACAGAAAAAAGCCCAATGGCCCTGGCACGTCCTCACCGTGCTGGTGCTGGTCGGCCTGGCGGGCGCGTTGTATTACGCGACGTCGCTGATGTCCTACGAATGGCGCTGGAATCGCGTGCCGCAGTACTTCGCTTATCAAGCTGAAGAAACCCAGCGCGCCGCGGATATTTCCACCGTCACCGACCTGGTGCGCAAGGGCGGCAGTGCCGAGGTCACCCTGCGCAACGACGCCGGTGACGAGCAGAAGCTGACAGTCGACGAGAACAGCCTGCAATTCGCGCAGGGCGACGATGTCGCCGAAGGCGATGTTGTGGGCGTGACCCGGCACTGGGCGGCAGGGCCGCTGTTGTGGGGCCTGTGGACGACGTTGTGGCTGTCGCTGGTATCCGGCGTGCTCGGCTTGCTGATCGGTCTGGTCACTGGCCTGTGCCGGCTGTCGAGCAACCCCACCCTGCGCGATCTGTCGACCATCTACGTCGAACTGGTTCGGGGCACGCCGCTGTTGGTGCAGATTTTCATTTTCTACTTCTTCATCGGCACGGTGATGAACCTGTCCCGCGAGTTCGCCGGGATCGCTGCGTTGTCGCTGTTCACCGGCGCTTACGTGGCGGAGATCATCCGTTCCGGCGTGCAATCGATCGCCCGTGGTCAGAACGAGGCGGCGCGCTCGCTCGGTCTGAGCGCCGGCCAGTCGATGCGCCACGTGGTCCTGCCGCAGGCGTTCAAGCGGGTGCTGCCGCCGCTGGCCGGGCAGTTCATCAGTCTGGTCAAGGACACGTCGCTGGTGTCGGTGATCGCCATCACCGAGCTGCTGAAAAGCGGTCGGGAAGTCATCACCACCTCATTTTCGCCGTTCGAAATCCTGTTCTGCGTCGCCGGTCTGTACCTGTTGATCAACCTGCCGCTGTCGAAAATCGCCAGTCGGCTTGAGCGGAGGCTCGCGCAAAGTGATTGAAGTCCGCGATCTGGTAAAAGTCTTCGACACCCGTGGGCAAGTGGTGCGCGCGGTGGACAACGTCAGCACCACGGTGGCCAAGGGCGAAGTGCTGGTGGTGATCGGCCCGTCCGGTTCCGGCAAGTCGACCTTCCTGCGTTGCCTCAATGGCCTTGAGGAATTCGATTCCGGTTCAGTAAGCATCGACGGCCTGCAACTGGCCGACGCGAAAACCGACGTCAATGCTTACCGCCGCGAAGTCGGCATGGTCTTCCAGCATTTCAATCTGTTCCCGCACATGACCGTGCTGGAAAACCTCTGTCTGGCGCAGAAAGTCGTGCGCAAGCGCGGCAAGAAAGAACGCGAAGCCAAGGCCATGGCGTTGCTGGAAAAGGTCGGCATTGCACAGAAGGCCCACGAGTTTCCGTCACGCTTGTCCGGCGGTCAGCAGCAACGGGTGGCGATTGCCCGGGCGCTGGCAATGGAGCCGAAAGTCATGCTGTTCGACGAACCGACCTCGGCCCTCGACCCGGAAATGGTCGGCGAAGTGCTCGACGTGATGAAAAACCTGGCCGTGGAAGGCATGACCATGGTCTGCGTCACCCATGAGATGGGCTTCGCCCGGGAAGTGGCGGATCGGGTGCTGTTCTTCGATCACGGCAAATTGCTCGAAGATGCAGCGCCGGCGGAGTTCTTCGATGCACCGAAGGATCCGCGGGCTCAGGCCTTTCTAAGACAGGTTCTTTAACGGCAAAAAAGATCGCAGCCTTCGGCAGCTCCTACAGGGTTTTGTGTACACCTGTAGGAGCTGCCGAAGGCTGCGATCTTTTGTTTTTGGGCTGTTAAACCTTGAAGCGGCCCACCAGCATCTGCAGATGCGTGCCCAGCCGCGCCAGCTCAACGCTGGAGGCCGCGGTCTCTTCACTCGCCGCTGAGGTCTGATCCGATACATCGCGCACGTTCAGCACGCTGCGGTTGATCTCTTCGGCCACGGCGCTCTGCTGCTCGGCGGCTGCGGCGATCTGCTGGTTCATTGCCTGAATCGCGGAGACGGTGCGGGTGATGCTTTCCAGTGAGCCACCGGCACGCCGGGTCAGTTCGACGCTGCTGTCGGTGAGGCTGCGGCTGTTGTCCATGATCGTCGCCACTTGCTGAGTGCCGTTTTGCAGGCCGACGATCAGCTCTTCGATCTCTTCCGTGGACTTCTGCGTGCGCTGGGCAAGGCTGCGCACTTCGTCGGCAACCACCGCGAAACCACGACCCGCTTCACCGGCACGGGCAGCCTCGATGGCGGCGTTGAGCGCCAGCAGGTTGGTTTGCTGGGCAACCGACTTGATCACGTCGAGCACGCTGCCGATCTTGTCGCTTTCGCGCTTGAGCTCGCCCATGGCTTCGGTGGAATGACCGACCTCGACCGCCAGGCGCTCGATCTGGGCGATGGCTTCGCCGACGACTTTGTCGCCCTCACGGGCCTGTTGGTCGGCGGCGACAGCGGCTTCCGAAGCTTCTTCAGCGTTGCGCGCGACTTCCTGCACGGTGGCGGCCATTTCGTTCATGGCGGTGGCGACCTGATCGGTCTCGACCTTCTGATTGTTGACCCCGGCGCTGGTCTGCTCGGTCACGGCCGAGAGTTCTTCGGCGGCGCTGGCGATCTGCGTGACGCCGTCGCTGATGCCACCGATCAATTCGCGCAGGCCCTGGGTCATGCTTTGCATCGAGCGTTGCAACTGGCCGAGTTCGTCGCGACGCAGGGAGACCAGATTGTGAGTCAGGTCGCCGGCCGCCACGCGTTCGGCCACTTTCAGGGTCTGGGTCAGCGGAATGATGATTTGCCGAGTGATGATCCACGCTGCCAGCAGACCGAACACCAGCGCCAGCACGGTGGCGATCAGCAGCATGTTCTTGGCGTGGGCAGCGTCAGTGTCGCGCACCACGGTTTGCGATTCGGTGAGTTTCTTGCTGAGCGCCATGAGGATGTCGCCCTGAGCCGCCATGTTCGCCAGTGCGGCAGTGTTTTTCACCTGCGAGTCACGGAACTGAGCCACGGCTGCACGATAAGCCTTGAGCGAGTCGGTGGCTTGCTGCAGGTTGGCGATGTGCTGCTCCGGCACTCGAGTCGGCAGGCTTTCGAGGTTTTTCAGGGCGTTGTCGATGGCGGTCAGCGCCGGTTGCTCAGCGTCGGCCTTGCCGCTGTAGGTGTAGCCGCGCACTTGATAGCGCGCTTGCTGGAGCAATTTGCTCAGCTCGATCACCGCGTTGTACTGCGCGACGCTGTCGCCCTGCAGCAGTGCACTTTCGACTTCGCCGACCCTGGCCACGGCATTGTCGGCGTTGGCGCCCAGCTTGCTGCGCGCATCTTCACGCTGCACGGTGGCCTGGGTCATTTCGCCGAAGGCGCGTTTGTATTCGGCAACCGCAGCCAATTGCTGGTCGACCATCGCCACATCGGACGGCTGCTCGATCATGCCGCGTGCCGATTGCAGACCGCTTTCGAGTTTGTTGAGGAATTCGTTGACCGCGCCCGGGCCCTGTTCGCCACGGCGCATGTCGTAGTCCATGCGCGCCAGGCGCAGGTCTTTGGTCAGCTCATTGAGGCTCGAGATGAAGCCGAGCTTGTCGCCGCGGCTGATGATGCCGCTCATGCCGGTCCAGCCGGTGAAAGTGATCAACAGCGTCAGTAACAGCACCAGGCCGAAACCGATGCCCAGCTTGCGTTTGACGCTGACGTTTCCAAGACTCTCGGCTAACCAACGGTACATGCGACCACTCCCTTCGGACCACTAAAATTGGACTTATAGGGGCTGTATCGGCTGGCTGATGGCAATCTGTAACGCCGCTTGTCCGTGGTTGTCGCGATTCTGTGGCGAGGGAGCTTGCTCCCGCTCGACGGCGCAGCCGTCGTAACAGCGGCAAGTGCGTTGCTCGTGAGAGAAAGAGCGATGGCCGCTTCGCGCCCAAGCGGGAGCAAGCTCCCTCGCCACAAAAGTTGCTTGGCTCAGAACAGGCGCGCGAGCAGTGCGGTGACGGCGGTTTCGACGCGCAGGATGCGCTCGCCCAGTTGCACCGGTTGCAGGCCGGACTTGGCCAGCAGATCGATTTCGTAGGGAATCCAGCCACCCTCGGGGCCGATGGCCAATGTCACCGGTTCGCTGAGGGCGCGGGGGCAGGGCGGGTAGTTGCCGGGATGGCCGACCAGACCGAGGGTGCCGTCGGTGATTGCCGGCAGTCGATCTTCAACGAAAGGCTTGAAGCGTTTCTCGATGACGATCTCGGGCAACACCGTATCGCGGGCCTGTTCGAGGCCAAGAATCAATTGCTCACGAATCGCTTCCGGCTCCAGAAACGGTGTCTGCCAGAAGCTTTTCTCCACGCGGTAACTGTTGACCAGAATCACCTTGGCCACGCCCATGGTCGCAACGGTCTGGAACACCCGGCGAAGCATTTTCGGCCGGGGCAGTGCCAGTACCAGGGTCAGCGGCAGCTTGGCCGGCGGAGGCTGATCGAGGCTGACACGCAGTTCCGCTTCGCCCGCCTCCAGGCGCAGCAACTCGGCCGAACCCATCAGCCCGTTGATGCGCCCGACACGCAAGCTGTCGCCCACTTCCGAGCGATGGACTTCCTGCATATGGGTCAGGCGGCGATCGCGCAGGACCACGCGGTCCGCCGCAATGAAATCGGCCTCTTCGAGCAGCAGCAGGTTCATGCCTGGGTCGCTGGCGGCTGATCGTTGTGATCGTCGGCCGGCGTTTCGTCCGGGCGTTCGCGCTTGCTGACCAGCGCGCCGAAGAGGATGCCGATCTCGAACAGCATCCACATCGGCACGGCCAGCAG
Organism: Pseudomonas sp. FR229a; assembly: GCF_030209115.1. NCBI lineage: Bacteria > Pseudomonadati > Pseudomonadota > Gammaproteobacteria > Pseudomonadales > Pseudomonadaceae > Pseudomonas > Pseudomonas sp. FR229a. Next base: position 41,100 of record NZ_JARVSP010000028.1, read on the forward strand.
GGTCTGCGAGAAGATGTCCGGCGGCGTCAGGATCATCCCGACCACGAAGCAGCCGATGATCACGTACGGACGGATCTTCTTCAGGTATTTGACGTCGACCACGCCGATCCACACCAGCAGCACCACGGCCACCGGAATCTCGAACGCCACGCCGAAGGCGAAGAACAGCGTCATGACGAAATCGAGGTAGCTGGCGATGTCGGTCATCATTTCCACGCCGGCCGGGGTAGCGGCGGCGAAGAACTTGAAGATCAGCGGAAAGACGAAGTAATAGGCGAACGCCATGCCGATGTAGAACAGCAGGATGCTGGAGATCAGCAGCGGTACCGCAACGCGTTTTTCATGCTTGTACAGGCCTGGCGCAATAAAGCCCCAGATCTGGTGCAGGATCACCGGGATCGCAAGAAACAGCGAAACCATCATCGTCAGCTTCAGCGGCGTCAGGAATGGCGACGACACGTCGGTGGCGATCATCGTCGCGCCGACCGGCAGGTACTGGCGCAGCGGCGTCGAGACGAAGGTGTAGATCTGCTGGGTAAAGGCGAACAGCCCGGCAAAGATAATGAAGATCGCCGCCACGCAACGCAGCAGGCGGGTGCGCAACTCGGTGAGGTGCGAAACCAGCGGCATGTGCTGGTCGTTTTCCGGAAGATCGCTCATGGGGCTCGCGGCGGCAAAGTGGTGTCGTGAGGCGCAGGTGTAGTCGGCGCGGCGGTGGGAGCTACGTGTTCAACCGATGTGTGCGCGGCAACCGGCGCCGGTGCTGGCGGTGTTACAACCGGTGCAGGTGCAGGTGCAGTCGGAGCGGAAGCGCTGTGAATTGTCTGCTCGCCCACAGGCTCGACCGGCGTCGGCTCCTGTTGGCTAGGATTGAAAATCTTCCGCGCCTCTTGCTCCAGCGACAGAATATGTTCGTTGTGCAGTTGCCGACGGATCTCGTCGGCGCCGATTTCACGTTCAACTTCCTGCTTGATCGCGTTGAAGCTGCGCTTCAGGCGGCCGACCCACAGACCGGCGGTGCGCGCAGCGCCCGGCAGACGCTCGGGGCCAAGCACCAGCAGGGCAACGAGGCCGACGAGCAGCAGTTCAGAGAAGCTGATACCAAACATTAGTCAGTGCTCACACGTCTTTGCGGATCGGCTCTTCGACTTTCTGCGCCTGCACGTCGATGGTGTGCGGCGGGTTGGCCTGAGCGGTGGTTTGCGGCTGCACCGGTGGCACTGGCTGCGCCGGCGGGGTTACGTTCGGCTCGGTCGGTTTTTCGTCGTCATTCATGGCTTTGCGGAAGCCCTTGATTGATTCACCAACGTCAGTACCGAGGTTTTTCAGTTTCTTGGTACCGAACACCAGCACCACGACAATCAGAATGACGACCCAGTGTTTCCAGTCAAAAATGCCCATGTGGCGATTCCTCTCTAAAAATTGTTCAGGCGGACGGACGCGAGGCTTTCTCGACGTGTCCGGACAGGCCGAAGCGACGGTCCAGTTCATCCAGCACGGCCTGCGGATGCTGCCCCAGTTGGGCGAGCATGACCATGCTGTGGAACCACAGGTCGGCGGTCTCGTAGATCACATCACTGCAGTCGCCGCTGATCGCGGCATCCTTGGCGGCAATAATGGTTTCGACCGACTCTTCGCCGACTTTCTCCAGAATCTTGTTCAGCCCCTTGTGATACAGGCTGGCGACATACGAACTGTCGGCGGCTGCACCTTTGCGCTCTTCGAGCACTTCAGCCAGACGGGTCAGGGTGTCACTCATGTGTGTGTCCTGCGGAGTAGATGGCATGCGGGTCTTTCAGAACCGGGTCGACCGTTTTCCAGTCGCCGTTTTCGAAGACTCGGTAAAAGCAGCTTTGACGGCCGGTGTGGCAGGCGATGTCGCCGATCTGTTCAACCATCAGGATGATCACGTCGGCGTCACAGTCCAGACGCATTTCATGCAGAGTCTGCACATGGCCGGACTCTTCGCCCTTGCGCCACAGCTTGCCACGGGAACGTGACCAGTAGATTGCACGATTCTCCGCTGCGGTCAGTTCCAGCGCTTCGCGGTTCATCCAGGCCATCATCAATACGCGCCCGGTCTTGTGATCCTGAGCGATCGCCGGCACCAGGCCGTCAGCATCCCACTTGATCTCGTCCAGCCAGTTTTTCATCTTCAGTTCCTGAAAAGCAGCTTCGAGTTTCAAGCTTCAAGCTGCAAGTAAAAGCAGGTTGCGGTGTACCTGTGTCGTCAAGCTTGCAGCTCGCAGCTTATAACTTGCAGCCGATTCGTGCTATCGGCGAACGACCAGATACAAGCCGACCGCCACCATGATCCCGGCGGGCCAGTGCGCCCAATCGGTCAGCGGGCCACCAGCGGCGAGGGTCGCGCCGCCGGCCAGATGCGCGCAGCCGAGCAGGCGCAGGAACCAGTCGTCCTTGCGTTTGTGCCACGGCGGCGGCGGGTCTTTGGCATGGGGTTGCGACATGCGCTCGAGCAGGTCGCGGGCCATGTTCGACAGGTGCGGAATCTGCTCCAGCTGGCTCTGCACGTTGCCCAGCAAGGCTTTCGGGCTGACGCGCTCGCGCATCCAGCGCTCGAGAAACGGCTGCGCGGTGTTCCACAGATCCAGATCCGGATACAGCTGGCGCCCGAGGCCTTCGATGTTCAGCAGAGTCTTCTGCAACAGCACCAGTTGGGGCTGCACCTCCATGTTGAAGCGGCGCGCGGTCTGGAACAGGCGCATCAGCACCTGGCCAAATGAAATATCTTTTAACGGTTTTTCGAAGATCGGTTCGCAGACGGTACGGATCGCCGCTTCGAATTCATTGAGTTTGGTTTCCGCCGGCACCCAGCCCGAGTCGATGTGCAACTGCGCGACACGGCGGTAGTCACGCTTGAAGAAGGCGAACAGATTGCGCGCCAGATAATCCTGGTCTTCCGGGGTCAGGCTGCCGACGATGCCGCAGTCGATCGCAATGTACTGCGGGCTCCACGGGTTGACGGTGCTGACGAAGATGTTGCCCGGGTGCATGTCGGCGTGGAAGAAACTGTCGCGGAACACCTGCGTGAAGAAGATCTCCACACCGCGCTCGGCGAGCATTTTCATGTCGGTGCGCTGGTCGGCGAGGGTCGCCAGGTCAGTGACCTGAATCCCGTAGATGCGCTCCATCACCAGCACTTTCGGCCGGCACCAGTCCCAGTAGACTTGCGGCACGTACAGCAGCTGCGAGCCCTCGAAGTTGCGGCGCAACTGGCTGGCGTTGGCCGCCTCGCGCAACAGGTCGAGTTCGTCGTAAATGGTTTTTTCGTAATCCTGCACCACGTCGACCGGGTGCAGCAGGCGCGCGTCAGCGGAGAACTTCTCGGCGGCGCGGGCGAGGATGAACAGCCACGCCAGATCCTGCGCGATGATCGGTTTCAGGCCTGGGCGAATGACCTTGACCACCACTTCTTCGCCGCTTTTGAGCTGCGCCGCATGCACCTGCGCCACCGAGGCCGAGGCCAGCGGTTCAACGTCGAAACGGCTGAACACTTCGCTGATTTTCTTGCCCAGCTGTTCTTCGATCAGCTTGATCGACACCTGCGAATCGAACGGCGGCACGCGATCCTGCAAGAGCATGAGCTCATCGGCGATGTCTTCCGGCAACAGGTCGCGACGGGTCGAAAGGATCTGCCCGAACTTGATGAAGATCGGCCCCAGATCCTGCAACGCCAGACGCAAGCGCGCGCCACGGTTGAGCTCCAGCGGCTTGCGCGGCAGCCAGCGCCACGGCAGCAGAAAGCGCACGGCCAGGAGAAACCACGGCAGCGGCAGATCGAACAGCAGGTCATCGAGGCGGTAGCGGATCACGACGCGCTGGATGCGCAACAGACGGCGGACGGCAAGCAGCTTCATGCGTTATCGCTTGGGTCGAGGGATCGGGAAAGGCGCTCGAAACGCGCCTCGAGTCGTTCCAGATCAAGTTTGATCCGGTCCAGTTCGCTGAACCGCGCTTCGGCTTCGCGTTGCCCGACGAGGGTGCGCGATTCTTCGGCGAGGTATTCGGCAAGATTCTGGTTGAGGCTGGCAAATCCTTGTTGATACCAGCGCGCGCGGCTGCGCAGATGACCACCGAGCAACTGCGTGGCGACCGGACCGAGCCAGCGCGAGAGTTCGTACTCCCAGTCCAGCTCGAGGTCTTGCAGCACACCGGCCAGCTCCAGCAACACGCCGCTGTCGCCTTCGAGCTCGACCTCCGGAGCGTGCAGCACGGCTGTCTTGTCTTTGCTCAGGGCCAGTTTCACCAGGCTCGAGGCCGGTGCGCGCAATGTGCAATCGACGTCCGCCGCCCACTGTGAAGCCAGCATCAGGCCTTCGTCGCTGGGCAGAATGAACAGTTGCAGGGCCGGGCTGCGGCAATCGACGGCAATCACCTTGCCGGTCAGATGCGCCAGGCGCGGCAGCGCCGTGCTGTCGAGACGCAGCACCCGGTTGAGGCCGAGTTCGACGCTGGCGAGCAGCCCGGTCAGCAACATCAGGGCTTGATGCCGCGGTGCAGGGCGACGATACCTGCGGTCATGTTGTGATAGGTCACGCGGTCGAAACCGGCTTCGACCATCATCGACTTCAGGGTTTCCTGATTCGGGTGCATGCGGATCGATTCGGCCAGGTAGCGGTAGCTTTCCGAGTCATTGGTGATCAGCTTGCCCATCAGCGGCATGAAGGCGAACGAGTAGGCGTCGTAGGCTTTGGACATCAGCGCATTGGTCGGCTTGGAGAACTCCAGCACCAGCAGGCGTCCGCCGGGCTTGAGCACGCGCAGCATCGAACGCAGTGCGTCCTCTTTGTGCGTCACGTTGCGCAGGCCGAAGGCGATGGTTACGCAGTCGAAATGGTTGTCCGGGAACGGCAGCTTTTCTGCGTCGGCCTGGACGAATTCGACATTGCCGGCAACGCCGAGGTCGAGCAGGCGATCACGGCCGACCTTGAGCATCGATTCGTTGATGTCGGCCAACACCACTTGGCCAGTCGGGCCGACGAGGTGCGAGAACTTGCGGGTCAGGTCGCCGGTGCCGCCGGCGATGTCGAGCACGCGGTTGCCGCTGCGCACGCCGGAAAGCTCGATCGCGAAACGCTTCCACAGGCGGTGCATGCCGCCCGACAGAAGGTCGTTCATCAGGTCGTATTTCGCGGCTACGGAATGGAAAACCTCAGCGACTTTTTCCGCTTTCTGGCTTTCCGGAACGTTTTTGAAGCCGAAGTGAGTGGTGGGTTCGGCATCGCTGCCTTTGCGCTGATCAGTCATATCGCTGTCACCAAAAGAGAATGCGCGACATTCTAATCCCCAAGCCATGCTTTGTCTTGGAATGGCTAAAGGTAAGATGGGCAACCTTCGGGACGATTTGCCGCAGATGCGGTCAAGATTCCACGTCAGCCATTCAATCATCAGGAGTCATTCCATGGCCAAAATCAGTGTTGAGCGCGCCCACACCCTGGGCAAGGAAGCCGCCCGCGAGAAGGCCGACAAACTGGCCAGGAAACTCAATGAACAATACGGCCTGGAGCCGCAGTGGTCAGGCGACACCCTGAACCTCAAACGCTCGGGCGTGAAAGGCGCAGTGCATGTGGCGGACGATTCGATCAGGGTCGACGTCGAGCTGGGCCTGATGATGTCGGCCATGAGCGGCATGATCAAAGCCGAGATCGAAAAAGCCCTCGATAAAGCCCTGGCCTGAAACACGATCCCCTGTAGGAGTGAGCCTGCTCGCGATAGCGGTCTGTCAGTCAAATTATCTGTGACTGACAGACCGCTATCGCGAGCAGGCTCACTCCTACATTTGTTCTGGTGCGCCCACTGGTTAGGGTGCCCTTTCTAATTTTTCTACCTACTTTGTGCCTGAGCCCGACACTCGTCCGGCAGTTCCTCAAACCTTCTGCGCGTGAGGTGCACCATGGCCAAAGTCATTTTGAAGAAAAAAATCGACGCTCCGACTTCCACTCTGAGCGACGTCAAATCCTATGCCCGCAAGATCTGGCTGGCAGGCCTGGGCGCCTATACCAAGGTCGGCCAGGAGGGCAGCGAGTACTTCCAGGAACTCGTCGCCGCCGGTCAAACTGTTGAAAAGAAAGGCAAAAAAGCCGTCAGCGAAAAACTCCTCGCGGCCAACGCCGAGATCGATGATGCGGCCACTCAGGTCAGCTCGTTCAAGGGTCGTGTTGAAGTTCAGCTGGACAAGGTCGAGAAAGCCTTCGACAACCGTGTGGCCAGCGCCTTGAATCGGATCGGCATTCCGTCTAAACATGACGTTGAGGCACTCTCTGCTAAGCTCGATGAGCTGACGGCATTGCTCGAACGCGTCGCGCGAAAATCTTAAGGAGAACGGGATGGCTGGCAAAAAGAACACCGATAAAGAAAGCAGCTCGTGGGTCGGGAAGGTCGAGTCCTACTCCCGCAAGATCTGGCTGGCTGGTTTAGGCGTGTACTCGAAGATCGACACTGACGGCAGCAAACTCTTCGATGCATTGGTCAAAGACGGCGAGAAAGCCGAGAAGCTCACCAAGACAGCAGTCGGCAAGAAAGTCGAGGACTCGACCTCCTCGGCGAAGTCGCGCATCAGCGGCGTGAAAGACCGCGCACTGGGCAAATGGGACGAGCTGGAAGGCGCGTTCGACAAGCGCCTGAACAGCGCGATTTCGCGCCTGGGTGTGCCGAGCCGCAATGAGGTCAAGGCGCTCAACGCCAAGGTCGATACGCTGACCAGGCAGATCGAGAAACTCACCGGTCTGAAGGCTCAGCCCGTAGCGGCGAAAACCGCGGCGGCGAAACCGGCTAGCAAAACTGCGGCGGCCAAACCTGCGACGAAAGCCGCAGCCAAGCCACTGACCAAAGCGGCGGCAAAACCTGCTGCGAAAGCTGCGGCCAAGCCGGCCGCGAAAACGGCAGCCGCCAAGCCTGCGGCCAAAGCGGCCACCAAACCGGTTGCCGCCAAAGCCTCTGCCAAACCGGCAACCAAAGCAGCAGCAAAACCTGCGGCTAAAACTGCAGCGAAACCAGCGGCCAAGCCAGCAGCGAAGACCGCTGCCGCCAAACCTGCTGCGAAGCCTGCGGCCAAACCGGCTGCGGCGAAAAAGCCTGCAGTGAAAAAACCGGCCGCGCCGAAAGCCGCTGCACCGAAACCGGCCGCCGCGCCATCGACGGCTCCAACAGCTCCGGCCAACGCGGCAAATTCCGCTGCGGCACCCACGGCAGCAGCTACCCCGACTGCAGCATCGACTCCGTCGACGCCATCCAGTCAGTCCTGATTTCAGGGCAAATCAAAAACGCCCGGCCTGTGAAGGTCGGGCGTTTTTGTTTGTGCATTCCAAGCGGCCCCTCACCCCAGCCCTCTCCCCAAGGAGAGGGAGCCGACCGAGGTGTCCTGCGTCATACATCGACCTGAAAAAATCGAGTCGATTATGGATTCGAAAAAGCTCGCTCAGGTCGGCGTAGCTCTCGAACATCCCCCAATCAATCCCCTCTCCC